>JAGCCD010000175.1 GCA_017651785.1 Bacteroidales bacterium | reverse complement strand
GTCGGCCACGTTGATGCGGCCGTTGCCGGGGCCTGCGACCACCGGTTCCGGTGCGTCGAAACTCTCGTCGAACTGTAAGAGCTCAAGCCCGTATATGTTGATTCTGGACGACTGAAGTACGTCTCCCGGGTCGAATGCCTCTCCCCGTGCCTGTGCCTCGCGGAGCAGCTTGCGTGCCGTCTCATACGCCCTCACTCCGTCTACCGACTTGGCGCTGAAGAGCGGCGCCACTTGCATCTGCGGGCCCACGAACTGCGGAAGGACGGTCCGTACGTCATCTGCCGTCACACTGTCTGCGCTTATTATCCTGTCTACGGGCTTTTCCAGGTCGTAAGAAGGTGTGACGGCACCAAGGCATACGCCTGCAAGATATTGTTTCTCAGATGCTTGCAATTCTTCCGCCTTGCGGGTTGCCGGGCCTATGCACACAAGCAGGATGCCGGTTGCCAGAGGGTCCAGCGTGCCGGCGTGCCCAACTTTGAGGTTCTTTTTTCCGAAGTGCCTGCAGGCGGCGATCTTTATTTTCCGCACAAGGTCTGCGGAAGTCCAGCGATACGGCTTGTCTACCGGCAGGACAATTCCGTCGGGATAGTCCTCTATGTTTCTGGAAAAAGGGAGATTCCCGTTTGCACGGGAATGACGGATAAGCTCAACTGTGCCGTCATGGCCGACCCGATCGGCCATCTCAGAGCGGTATTTTATCAATACGCCTCTGGTGCCTGCCACCCGCGAAGGGCGTTGCGAGCCACTCGCGCACCATACTCACCGCCATTCGATAAGAAGCGAAACGGGCGGGCATCACAAGGACGTTGGCGTTGTTGTGCTCTGCCACCAGATGGGCTACAGCGGTATTCCAGGCAAGACCTGCGCGAATGCCCTGATGCTTGTTGAGGGTTATGGCCATTCCGTTGCCGGTGCCGCAGATGGCGATACCCTTTTCTACTTCTCCTTTCTCTACGGCATTTGCCAGGGGGTGAGCGAAATCGGAGTAGTCACAGGACTCTGTGGTTCCGGTGCCGAAATCTACCACCTGGTGCCCTTTGCGCTTAAGGTATGCGACAAGCTTTTGTTTGTATTCCACGCCTGCGTGGTCGTTGCAGATGCCTATGGTCATAGTTCTTCCTTTATGTTGTAATTGTTGCGTTCTGCAGAGGAGCGGGCTATCATTTCTCCGATGAAGCCTGCCAGGAAAAGCATTACGCCCAGCACAAGGGTGAGAAGCGCCAGGTAGAACAGGGGCTGGTCTGTTACAGCCCTGAACCTTACGCCGTTGGCCTGGTGCACCAGTTTGGCCACAATGATCCAGACGGTCATTACAAAGCCTATGAGGAACATCAACAAGCCGCTGGTGCCGAAGAAGTGCATGGGCTTCTTGCCGAAGGAGGAGAGGAACCAAAGGCTCTGCAGGTCAAGAACGCCGTTTACAAAGCGGTTCATGCCGAACTTGCTCTTGCCGTACTTGCGCTTCTCGTGGTGGACGGGCATTTCGCCTATCTTTGTGTAGCCGGCATTCTTTGCGAGGTAGGGGATATAGCGGTGCATTTCTCCATATACCTCTATGCTCTTGATTACCTCTTTGCGGTATGCTTTGAGGCCGCAGTTCATATCGTGCAGCTTGATGCCGGTGACGCGGCGGGCGGTGGCATTGTACAGCTTTGATGGGAGATTCTTTGTGAGCGCGTTGTCTTTGCGGTGCTTTTTCCAGCCGCTCACGAGGTCGTAGCCCTCATCCAGTATCATGCGGCGCATGGCGGGAATCTCTTCGGGTGCGTCCTGAAGGTCTGCGTCCATTGTGACCACAATGTCTCCCTGCGCTCTCTCAAAGCCGCAGTACAGGGCGGCGGACTTGCCGTAGTTGCGCCTGAAACGGATTCCGTGGATGCGGGGATCTGCCTTTGCAAAGTCTGCAATGACGTCCCAGGAGCCGTCTGTGGAGCCGTCGTCTATGAAGATGATCTCGTAGGAAAGGCCTTCTGCGGCCATTGTCTTGTCTATGCGGCTGCGGAGTTCGGGAAGGGATTCCTTCTCGTTAAGGAGGGGGATAACTGCGGAAATGTCCATTATCTATTGTTCGTCTGGCCCGTTGAAGGTCTGGGTGAATGGATTGCGTGAAGGGATGTTGCGGCTGAAGATGGCGGAAAGCAGTACGCCGAACAGCCAGCAGTAGATAAGATTCACGAAGAAACTGATTGTGGGCAGCTTGGGCAGCATCTCGTCCAAGGCGTCCATCTGGGCCTGGCCGAACATGCTTGAAGAAGCCGCGAGAGCCTGCTCTATGCTGTCCGAGAACATATTGGGGTCTATGATTGTGACCCAGGCAAGATAGATTGCGGAGAAGAGGAGCGCCGAGAGGAACGCTGTGGCGTTGCCGAAACGGAAGGTGTCCTGATTGGAGACGCCCTCGTGCGAAGCGGCGAACTTCTTCATGAAATATTTCATAAGGGCGAAGCAGGCGAATAGCTTGGCAACCCAGAGAATAATACCGGAAACGTTTGCCAGGACTGCGAAACCCCTGCCCTCCGGCAGCTTGCCCATAAGGATGTTTATGATGAAGTAGGCGATGCTTACGCCTCCGAGGACCAGGCCGCTTTTAGTGGCGTCGCCCCATACAATCTTTTGCTGTACCATACCACAAATATAGATAATTTTTGTAAATTTGCAGGCTGCAAACAAGTATTATATGTTGACAATAGCATTTACAGACGGAACCATTCGTCCCTGGGAGGACGAGCAGACCAAACACATGTTCTGGCACTCTTCCGCACACCTTATGGCAGAGGCTCTCGAGGCCCTGTACCCCGGTGTGAAGTTCGGAGTGGGCCCGGCGGTAGAGACCGGTTTCTACTACGACGTAGACCTTGGAGACCGCACCATCAGCGAGGCGGACCTCAAGGCGGTGGAAAACAAGATGATAGAGCTTGCCCGCACCAAAGAGACCTTCGAGCGCAAGGAGGTTTCCAAGGCAGATGCCCTCAAGTACTTCACGGAGAAGGGAGACCCTTACAAGGTCGAACTCATCCACGACCTCGAGGACGGCACCATCACCTTCTACACCAACGGCTGCTTCACAGACCTGTGCCGCGGTCCTCACGTCAAGCACGTAGACGATATCAAAGCCGTCAAGCTCACCGCCATCGCGGGCGCTTACTGGAAGGGAGACCAGTCCCGCCAGCAGCTCACCCGCATCTACGGCGTAACCTTCCCCAAGAAGAGCATGCTGGACGAATATCTGGTCATGCTGGAAGAGGCCAAGAAGAGGGATCACCGCAAGCTTGGCAAGGAGATGGAGCTCTTCACCTTCTCTTCCCGCGTCGGCCTCGGCCTGCCCCTGTGGCTGCCCCGTGGCGCCGTCATGCGCAATATTCTGGAGGGTTTCCTGCGCCGCAAGCAGGCAGAGCTCGGCTACCTTCCCGTAGTCACTCCCCATATCGGCAGCAAGGAGCTTTACGTCACTTCCGGCCACTATGCAAAATACGGCAAAGATTCGTTCCAGCCCATACGCACCCCGCAGGAAGGGGAGGAGTACATGCTCAAACCCATGAACTGCCCTCACCACTGCGAGATTTTCCGCAGCAGCCCCCGCTCATACCGCGACCTGCCCCTCCGCTTTGCGGAATTCGGCACCGTATACCGCTATGAGCAGAGCGGCGAGCTTCACGGACTCACACGCGTACGCGGTTTCACCCAGGACGACGCCCACCTCTTCTGCCGCGCAGACCAGCTCCAGGAGGAGTTCGAGAAAGTCATAGACCTCATCCTCTACGTCTTCAAGACCCTCAAGATGACGGACTACATGGCTCAAATTTCCCTTCGCGACCCCAAGAACACAGAAAAGTACATCGGCAGCGACGAGAACTGGGAAAAAGCTGAAAAGGCAATCATTGACGCAGCAGAGAAGAAGGGGCTCAAGACCGTCGTGGAACTTGGAGAAGCCGCTTTCTACGGCCCCAAGCTTGACTTTATGGTTAAGGACGCCATCGGCCGCAAGTGGCAGCTCGGCACCATCCAGGTCGACTACAACCTTCCCGAGAGGTTCGACCTTGAGTACACAGCCGCAGACGGAACCAAGCAGAGGCCCGTCATGATTCACCGCGCACCCTTCGGTTCGCTTGAGCGTTTCACCGCCGTGGTGCTGGAGCATACCGCCGGCCATCTGCCCGTCTGGCTGTCGCCCGACCAGGTCAAAGTGCTGCCAATCAGCGAAAAATACGCAGATTATGCAGAAAAAGTTTGTGAATTGCTAAAAAATTCCGATATTCGCGCCTCCATAGACGCCCGCAACGAAACGCTCGGCAAGAGGATACGGGAAATATCCCTGCTGCGCGTCCCTGTACTTGCGATCGTCGGTGAAAAAGAGGCATCCGAGGGCACCGTCTCCGTAAGAAGGGAGGGTGTCGACCAGGGTGCCATGACTGCAGAACAGTTTGTACAATACATTAAATCAGCGGTAGCTGAAGAATTAGCCTGATGGCAGGACCTTACAGACCCAAGCCGGCCCGTAAACCGGGCGGACGCAAACCGGATCCCCGTCTTCAAAAGAAGGACGAGGATGAACTCAACATCAACGGGGAAATAACCGCCCCGATGGTGCGTCTCGTTGGAGACAACATCCCCAACCCCGGCATAGTGCCCATCTCAAAGGCCATGCAGCTTGCAGACGAGCTTGAGCTCGACCTGGTGGAAATAAGCGCCAAGGCAGATCCGCCCGTGTGCAAGATCCTGGACTACCAGAAGTATCTCTACCAGCAGCGCAAGAAAGCCAAGGAGATGAAGGCCAATGCGGCCAAGGTGGTCATCAAGGAGATACGCTTCGGGCCCAATACGGACGAGCACGACTTCCAGTTCAAGCTCAAGCACGCCCAGGAGTTCCTCCAGGAAGGTTCAAAGGTCAAGGCCTCCATATTCTTCCGCGGCCGTTCAATAATGTTCGCAGACCAGGGCGAGAAGCAGCTCCTGCGCTTTGCGGTAGAGCTCGAGCCCTACGGACGCGCAGAGAACATGCCCACACTTGAGGGCAAGCGTATGACCATGATGCTTGCCCCCATAAAAAAGAAATAACCCGTTGCTACACGGATTATATATTATTAACATTTAATTATTTAAAACAATGGCAAAGCTTAAGACCATATCCGGTGCCAAAAAGCGCTTCACGCTTACCGGATCGGGAAAAATCAAGAGGAAGCATGCTTACCACAGCCACATCCTCACCAAAAAGACCAAGAAGCGCAAAAGAAATCTCGACCACTTCGCCCTCGTGGAGAAGGCAGACGTGGCCAGGGTAAAAGAAATGTTGGTTCTCTAAAATTATCACGTCATGCCTAGATCAGTTAACTCAGTTGCCTCAAGGGCACGCCGCAAGAAGATTCTCAAGAGAACCCGCGGAAATTTCCTGTCAAGAAAGAACGTCTGGACAGTTGCAAAGAACACCTACGAAAAAGGACTCACCTACGCCTACCGCGACCGCAAGACCAAGAAGCGCAACTTCCGCGCCCTCTGGATCCAGCGTATCAACGCTGCGGCCCGCCAGTACGGAATCTCTTATTCCCAGTTCATGGGCAAGCTCAATGCACAGAACATCGGCCTCAACCGTAAAGTCCTGGCCGACCTTGCAATGAACAACCCCCAGGCGTTCGAGGCTATCATAAATTCTGTAAAATAAGGTACTCAAGTGAGCCGGAGGAAGAAATTCCGTACCAAGAGCAAGCTGCTGAACTGGGTGCTTGACTGGGTGGACGCGATACTGTTCGCAGTTGTCGTGGTCACTCTGATCAACGTATTCTGGTTCCAGTCGTTCAAGATACCTTCCTCCTCTATGGAAAGCACTCTCTACACCGGAGACCATCTTTTCGTGAGCAAGCTTACCTACGGCGCCCGCATGCCAATGACTCCTCTCACAATCCCCTTCACGCACAATGTGATAGGCAACAAAGAGTCCTATTCCACCTCCGTGCAGTGGAAGTACCGGCGTCTGCCCGGCCTGAGGAATGTCCGCAGAGGCGACTGTGTGGTGTTCGGTTTCCCCAATGGAGATACCGTCCTCACCAAGGCTCCCGTAGAAGATTACCACACCGTGGTGCGTTTCCTTGGCCGCGAGGCGGCGCAGAAGGCCTATGGCCCCGTGCTGGTTCGCCCCATGGACAAGAAAGACCACTACGTTAAGAGGTGCGTCGCCCTTCCCGGAGATTCCCTGGAAGTCCGTGACGGCCTGGTGTGGATAAACGGTGAACAGCAGACCGTGTGGCCCGGTGTCCAGATGACTTACCGTGTCGTCACTACCGGTCGTGAGTTCAACCCCAAGGTCGTAGACGAGCTTGGACTCAACGTAAGTGAGCTGCGTTATTCTTCATCCCTCCCGGGCTATCCCGATCTTCCTCTCACCGCAGAGATGCTGGAGAAGGTAAAGGGTATGAAGAACGTAGTGAGCGTAGAGCCCGTGCTTCAGACAGAATCGCTTGATTACAGGGAGATATTCCCGTTCTCGCCCTATTACGACTGGTCCCGCGACTCCTTTGGGCCGCTGTGGATCCCCCGCAAGGGCGCTACGGTAGAAATCACTCCGCTCACCCTGCCCCTTTACGAGCGCATTATCCGCGACTACGAGCAGGGCAGTGTACAGGAGGCGCTTTCCACAGGCTCATATACCTTCAAGCAGGATTATTACTTTATGATGGGAGACAACAGGCACAATTCCCTCGACTCACGTTACTGGGGTTTTGTTCCCGAAGATCACATAGTCGGACGCCCGGCATTGATCTGGCTCTCCACCGATGCGGGTCGGAAATTCCCGCAAAGTATCAGGTGGCGCAGATTCTTCAAATTTCTGTAGTTCCAGGTTTGGAAATCCGGTAAATAAGAACGATATTTGCACCCCGCTTTTTAGAAAACAATAAAAATCAGATAGTTATGGCAAAAGTTTGTCAAGTGACAGGCCGCAAGAGAATGAAAGGTAACAATGTTGCCCATTCCAGGCTCCGCACCAAGCGCGACTTCTCCCTCAACCTCAAGAACAAGAGGTTCTGGAGCGAGGAGGAGCAGAGATACATCACCCTCAAGGTTTCCACCAAGGGTATGAGAATTATTGAGAAGAACGGTCTCGAGGCTACGCTTCGTGACGCCCAGAAGAAAGGTTTGATCGACCTTGTTTAAATTTTTTTGAGTTATGGCAAAGAAAGCAAAAGGAAACAGGGTGCAGGTCATCCTCGAGTGCACCGAGCAGAAAGCCAGCGGCGTACCCGGAATCTCCCGTTACATCACCACCAAGAACAAGAAGAATACTCCCGAGCGTCTTGAGCGCAAGAAGTACAACCCCTATCTTGGCAAGGTAACCGTACATCGTGAAATCAAATAATTAAGGAGGATAAATTATGGCAAAGAAAGCAGTTGCAACATTTGCTGCCAAGGCCGGTGCCAAGAGCATGGTCAAGTGCATCCGCATGGAGAAATCCCCCAAGACCGGTGCTTACGTCTTCACCGAGCAGCTGGTTGAGGCCGAGAAGGCCAAGGACTTCTTCAACGACAAGAAGTAATTCCTTCCTATAGTCTCTCTGAGGCTGCGCCGCATGCTGTGGCGCAGCCTTTTTTGTTATTCAGCTAAAATAATCGTATATTTGTAAGCTATGGCATTCAGTTTCTTCCAAAAGATAGGACGCGCTATCGCAGGCAAGTCAAGGGTGGATGACGACACCCTGGACGCGATAGAAGAGGCTCTCATAGAGTCCGACATGGGCGTGGACACTACGCTCAAGGTCATCGACAACCTGGAGGAGCGCGTGAGCAAAGACAAGTTCATGAGTCAGGACGAGTTGCGCGGCATGCTCAGGGAAGAAATAGAGTCCCTCATTCCGGACACCCCCGCACAGCCCGTTCAGTCCAAACCCCATATCATCCTCATCGTAGGCGTAAACGG
>JAGCCD010000174.1 GCA_017651785.1 Bacteroidales bacterium | reverse complement strand
GAGGCCCGCAAAACTGGATTCGAAAAATCGTCCACTGGACGTTTTTCCGAATCCATCCCTCCCACTGCGCTCTCGCTTGTGGGCCCCTCCCATTCACGCGGCCATGGGCGGCCACGGTTTTGCGAACCTCTTCCTGACTCCGTTCCGCCGGAAACTGCCTGTTGTGTGTTATGAGGTATACCTCTCATACCTTTGGTGCCGGTGCCTCTGAGGAGGTTCAGAATCAGCGTTTCTGCGTTGTCGTTGGCATTGTGGGCGGTGGCGATGGCGGTGAAGCCACGGTTAAGGCATAGCTCCCGGAACCAGGAGTAGCGGAGCTCGCGCGCGGCCATCTCTACGGAAACGCCATTGGCGGAAGCGTAGGCAAGAGTGTCGAAACGCTTTGACAGGCAGGGGATTCCGAGGGATTCGCACTCTGAGCGCACGAATGCCTCGTCTCCGTCCGACTCTTCGCCGCGAAGGCCGAAGTTGCAGTGGGCGACGGTAAAAGAAGCCCCGGGGAAAAGCTCCGGGGCCCTGTGCAGCATATACATTGAATCTGCACCGCCGCTCACTGCAAGAAGCACCTTCATGCTACTTGTCGCCGAGGGTGTAGGTGAGGTTGAATGACAGGAAATCCTTGAACTGGACTTTGCTCACTACACCGTCTATCTCTACGATAGGGTCGTAGATTAGCCAGGTGCTGAAGCCGATCTTGAAGAACTTGGCGATCTGCCAGGTGATCTTGTTGTCCCAGTTTACGCGGTTTTGGGCGAAGGGCTTGTTGAGGTAGTCCGTAAAGAGGACCAGCTGGGTCTCGTAATTGAATACCTCGTTGATTGCAAAACGGGCGTTGGCCTTGATGGAGGCACCGAACTGGAAGAGCTTGCTGTCGTACAGGACGGCCTCGTCCGTTGCGGAAATCTGCGGCATACCGTAAGACTTGCGCAGCAAGCTGTTGGTGCAGAAGATGAGGCTTCCGGTGAGGGGGGAGAAGTTTACGTCGAACCAGTCGACGGGCTTCCATTCGATACCGAGCGCCAGGTTGTTGTAGGCGGGCGAGAAGAAGCCTGATTTGAGGTCTGAGGGGACCCAGAGCTCGTCCTCACCCTGCGTGTATGTGCCCCAGGTGTCTGTGAACTGCGAGCGGAAGTCGTAGCTGGCGGTGTAGTTCCACTTGCTGTCGGGAGCGGTCTTGATGGCGAACTTGCTCTCGAGGTAGATGCGGTCGTTGCTCTTCTGAAGCACGTTGAACTTGTCTTCGCTCCAGATGAAGCCGTACTGCAGCTGCAGGCGGTTGTTCCAGCTGGCGAGGTTCCTGGCGTAGTCTGCCTTGGCGTCTATTGCGGCGCTCAGGGTGACGTTCTTGAAACCGCCCGCCGCCCAGTTGGTGAGGGAGGTCTGGTTGAGGCCGAAGTCGAACACGGAAGATTTGGTCCAGTATTTGGGCTTGGCTACGGGGGCCGCCTCTTCAGGTGCGTCGGCGAATGCTGCCGCGGCTTCTGCCGCCGCCTGCTGGGCGTCGTCCTGCGCGAAGGCGGGGATGCAAAGGGCGAGGACGCCCAGGAATACGAATATGCGTTTCATATCAATATGCGATTGCGAATACAACTCTTTGATGCGAAGGTTTGCCGGAGAAGATGTCCTTGCCTTCCTCGGGGCAGACGTAGCTGTCTACGGGGATGCAGCGGATGGTAGCCTTGGTGGCGTCCTTTATGGCCTGCTCGGTCTCTGTGGTGCCGTCCCAGTGGCAGAGGAGGAACTTGCCCTGCTGGATCTTGACCTTGAACTCTTCCCAGTCGTCGCACTTCTCTACGTTGGCCTCACGGAAGGCGAGGGCCTTGTTGTAGATGTTCTGCTGGATATCATCCAGGAGGCTCTTGATATGGGCAGAGATGCCCTCAAGCTGCATTGTCTCTTTGGTGAGGGTGTCTCTGCGGGCGACCTCTACGGTGCCGGCGGCAAGGTCGCGGGCGCCCATAGCAAGGCGTACGGGCACACCCTTGAGCTCCCACTCGGCGAACTTGAAGCCGGGGCGGAGGGTGTCGCGGTCGTCGATCCTGACGCTCACGCCAAGGGCCTCAAGCTCTGACTTAAGGGTGTTGAACTCTGCCATTACGGCGCCGAGCTCGTCCTCTGTGCGGTAGATGGGGACCATCACCACCTGGATAGGTGCCAGGGCGGGAGGAAGTACGAGGCCGTTGTCGTCTCCGTGAGCCATGATGAGGGCGCCCATCAGACGTGTGCTCACGCCCCAGGACGTTGCCCAGACGTACTCCTGCTTGCCTTCCTTGTTGGAGAACTGCACGTCGAAGCTCTTGGCGAAGTTCTGCCCGAGGAAGTGGGAGGTGCCTGCCTGCAGAGCCTTGCCGTCCTGCATCATTGCCTCTATTGTGAGGGTGTCGAGTGCGCCGGCGAAGCGCTCGTTGGGGCTCTTGTGGCCGACGATTACCGGCAGCGCCATTACGTTGCGGGCGAAGTCTGCATAGACATGCACCATCTGCTCTGTACGGGCCTGCGCCTCTTCTGCGGTGGCGTGTGCTGTATGGCCTTCCTGCCACAGGAACTCTGCGGTACGGAGGAAAAGGCGGGTGCGCATCTCCCACCTGACCACGTTGCACCACTGGTTGCAAAGGATGGG
>JAGCCD010000173.1 GCA_017651785.1 Bacteroidales bacterium | reverse complement strand
TCTCCTCATGATAGGCGCCATTTCCGGAACCTGGATGATGAGCGGGGTTGTCCCCACGTTCATCTGCTACGGCCTTAAGATAATCAGCCCCAGAGTCTTTCTTCTCACCGCCTGCGTACTGTGCGCCATCGTATCCGTGATGACTGGCTCCTCGTGGACCACAATAGCTACTGTTGGATTGGCGCTTATGGGCATAGGCAGGGCAGAGGGGTTCTCCGACGCCATGACGGCCGGCGCCATCATCTCCGGCGCATATTTCGGCGACAAAGTGTCGCCTCTTTCGGATACGACGGTACTTGCGTCTTCCATCAACCGGGTGGGTCTGTTCGAGCACATTCACAATATGTACATCACAACCATTCCGTCGTTTGTGATTGCGTGTGTGATTTTCATCGTGCTGGGATTGACCAACGGGGCCACTCCTCAGGCGCAGATGGAGATTTATTCCGATGTCCTGTCGGCCCGTTTCCACATCACGCCCTGGCTGTTGCTGGTACCGGCGTTTACGGTATTCCTCATCCTTCGTAAGAAGCCCGCGATCATGGTGCTGGCGCTTTCCGCCCTGCTGGCTACGGTGGCGGCGCTCATCTTTCAGGGGGATGTTATCCACAGCATCGGAAAAACCGTAACTGAAGGCCCTGAGTGGAAGGTCTGGTTCTCTGGAGTCGTGAAGACCATCTACGCTCCGGTATCGCTTGAGACAGGCAATGCGGAGGTGAATGCACTGGTGGCGAGCCGTGGAATGGTCGGTATGCTCGACACGATATTCCTAATCCTTTGCGCCATGTGTTTCGGCGGCTGTATGCAGTGCAGCGGCATGATTGCCGACATGTCAAGGGTCCTGAAACCCCTTACCCGCACACGCACCGGCCTTGTTGGCTCCACGGTTGTCACAGGCACCGCCCTGAACGGAATCGTTTCAGACCAGTACCTGTCCATCATCCTTACGTCCAATATCTATCGGGATTCCTACGAAAAGCAGGGATACGAGGCAAAGCTGCTGAGCCGCAGCGCGGAAGACTCGGCTACGGTAACATCTCCTCTGTTCCCCTGGTCCAGCTGCGGAATGACCCAGGCCACCATACTATCGGTTCCGACGCTGGTGTATGCGCCGTTCTGCTTCTTCAACATCATTTCTCCCCTGATGTCGATCCTTATAGCGGCAATAGGGTGGAAGATAGTGAGAAAGGATCCGGCGCCTACTGGGCAAGAACCTTGTTCATGTGCTTCAGAAGACTCTTCTGCGGATCGGGAGAATCTCCGGTGAGTTCCCAGAACATGAAGCCCTTGAATCCGTTTTCCTTGATGTAGGCGGCTTTTTCGTCGATGGCAGGGAAGCCGTCGTACCAGAACTCAACCTTTCCCGTTTCTCCTGTGAGCTCGTTGCTGTTCTCTGCTCCGGGGTTGTTCTCAACTATCCTGGCGTAATTTGAACCGTACATTCGGGTGATGTCAAGGTCGTGCCAGCCGCGGCCGTAAAAGGGCACGCCGACCACTATCTGTTCGGGCTTCGCGCCGTGCTCAAGAGCGAGCTCGCAGCCCTGCCGGACGTAGCTGAAAGGGGAGTGGGGCCCCATGACGTCGCTCCAGCCGGTAAGGTCGTATGCCATTATGGTCATGTAGTCCATCGATTCCATTGTGGCCTTGCTGTAGCCCCCTTTCTCGAGCCCGTAGATGGCGATGGCCGAAGAGAGCAGGCCCTTCCTGCCAAGTGCTTTGCGGAAGCCGGTGAAGAGCTTCTCAAGGGCCGGGGTGAGCTGGTCCACATAGTCCTGCGGATAGTTCCAGGCCTCGTAGTCTATGTCTACGCCGGCTAGGCCGAGGTCTTTAACCAGGGCCATTACGTTCCGGATAATGTTCTCCCTCGCGGTGTCGTCAAGAATTGCCGCGGCAAAGGCGTCCTGCTCCTCTTTGGGACCTCCTCCGCCAAGGGAAACCATCATTTTTACTCCGTTCTCTTTGGCTTTTGGAGCAACCTGGACACAGGAGCGGCGGACATTGGCATCGTTGATCGAGCCGTCTGCGTTGATGGTGGCGAAGCTGAGGTTCACGTGCGTGATGTCCCACCAGCAGTTGTCTGCATTTGCGCGTGCGTTGTAGGAGGGGAAATATCCCACGATGTAGTACTTAGAAGTGGAGGCGTCTTGCTTGCATCCGCAAAGGAGGATTGCCCAGAAAATCAGAAGGATAAGCGGTTTTTTCATGGCGACGGAACGATTTGACGCAATGTACGAAATATATTTATGACACCGTGCAAGATATGCGTAAAAAGTGTATTTTTGTAAAAGAAAACATAAGGATATGAAAGTTAAGTTCGCCCTGATTTATATTGTCGCCGGAATTGCGTTTCTGGCCGTGTCCTTGTGGCTCTTCCTCTCCGGAGGCAAGAGCGTAAAGGCAACCCGCGCAAAGTTCAGGCTTGGCGGCATCATGCTCACCGCCTGGAGCATGCTTTCTTTTGCTTCCTGCGAGGGCGTTCCTCCCATGGTTACCTGTTACGAGCCCGTTGTGGAATGCTACGACGTGGCAGTAGTAACAGACATAGTTAACGTTGAGGTAAAGGATTACGGCGGCCGCAAGCTTAAACCCGGCGACGTGATGGTTATTACGATCAACGAGCCCAGTTATCAGGATTATCATTTCTTCATTCACTCCGGTGATTCCCAGGCTCCCGTCATTCAGGAGTTTAACTGTCAGGTGCCGGAGCAGTGCGCAGGATCCTATTCCTTCGAGCAGGTGCTCGGCCCCACGGATTTCCGGGGTGCTGCAATGATTTCGGTTATTGCCACGGCCATCAACGGTAACGGAGAGGAGATCGCGAGAGTCGTGAGTGAGAACAGCATCTACCTTGAGATCGTGGGATGACAAAAGCCCATCTGGACAACATAGTATTCGAACTTACCCAGGCCTGCAACCAGTGTTGCAGGTTCTGTTATAATTATTGGCGGGACGGCAGCACTCCGCTGCCTGCGCCTGATCCCGCCCTTGCCCGCAAAACGCTTCGCACGCTGCTGCGGCAGGCTTCCGTGGGCACATTGTCTTTTTCCGGCGGGGAACCGATGCTCCTTAAGAACGTGCACGATATGGCGCTTGCCGCGCGTTTCAAGGGAACAAGGGTAAACATCCTCACCAACGGCACCCTCCTCACTCCGGATGCGTTTGAAAACTTCCGCAGCATAGGCATTGGCGCTGTGCAGATTCCCATCCTGAGCGCAGATCCGGCCGTTCACGAGTACCTCACCGGGCTCAAGGGCTCCTGGCACAAGGCAACGGAGGCCTTAAGGCTTGTTGCGTCCCAGATGCCTTCGGGCGCCTATGCGGTACTTGTAATCACCGCCGTCAATGCTCCGGGAGTCACCCAAACCCTCGGCCTCATCCGCAGCCTTGGCGTAAGGCACGTGATGGTGAACCGCTTCAACATAGGCGGCATGGGGCTGCTGCACACAAAAGAGCTGGTGCTGAATCCCAAGACGCTCAGGCAGGCTTTTGCCGATGTAGAGGCCTTTGGCGCGGAGTACCCCGACATGCATTTCGTAAGCGGCGTCTGCACACCTCTGTGCATAATGGATCCTACTCCTTTCCCGCATATACGTTTCTCCTGGTGCAGCACAGACTTCAGCCGCAGACCCGTCACGGTTGCCTATAACGGAGACGTGCGTTTCTGCAACCATTCGCCTTACGTAATCGGCAATATCCATCAGCGCACCATAGGGGGTATTCTCAATGACCCTGAAACGGTAGCCCGTTATTCCGTCATTCCAGAGAAATGCCGCGACTGCTCAATGCTCAAAAGGTGCAACGGCGGCTGCCGCGCCGCATCGGAGCAGGTGTACGGCACGTTCGGAGAGGCGGATCCTATTGTTTCCAGCCTAGAAAACTAAAGATACCAGCAGGTACAGGAAGTGGGCGATGATGCCCGCGCAGAGGCCCGCTATGGCGTGTGCGCCAAGGGCCTTTGATATCGCTTTGCGGAAGCCGAGCGTGTCCAGCATTGCGGTATGGGTGGAGAGGAAGCCGCTCCAGCACATTCCTATTGCAGTGAAGACCGCTATTGCGTTGCCGTCCAGGATGCCGGCTGCGTTGAAGGTGGGAAGAAGGCCGAGCGCTGCACCCACGGCGCCCAGGGCAGTCATGGGGAATGCTATGAGGCGCATGTCCTGGAAACCGAACAGCCATTCGAACACCCAGTGAATCTTGCCGGCGAACCAGGGGAGCAGGGGTACGCCCTGGTTGGCAGCGCCGGTGTAGCCCTCGGGCCCGGGACCGAAGGTGATGAGAATCACCATCGTGGTGATGATGAGCACGCCGGGGATGATGGCGAGGCCAAGCTCAACTCCGTTCTTGCCGCCGTCCAGGATGGCGTTGAGGAAACGCAGGAAGTAGCCGTCTTTCTTTTCGGGCTCCGGAGTGATGTCTTCTGTGGGGAGCGGCTCCTGGGCTGCGGCCGGAGTGTCAAGTTCCGGGAAGGACTTGAGGCAGGAACGCTGCATGATGCGGGTGGATATGACGGAACCGCAGACGGCTCCGGCAAGTCCCACAAGCGCGCCCCCGGCGTGACCGAAGCTTATCATGGTGATAATGACCACGAAGCCCATTCCGAAGGCGGTGCCGAAGTTGGTAAGGGACAGGAGCTGGTATTTCTTGAAGTAAGACGAGAATGTCTTGTCTTTGGCGAAGGAGATAATGGCGGGGTTGTCTGACAGGAAGGTCATGAGGGCGCCCAGCGCCGCTACGCCCGGAAGGTTGTAAATGGGCTTCATAAGGGGGCGGAGCAGCTTCTCCAGGGCGGAAACTACGCCGAATTCGGACATCAGTTTTGACAGCGCTCCGGTGAGTACGGTAATACCCATAAGGTAGAAAACCGTGTTGAGCAGCAGGTTGTGGGCGGTGTTCATGATGGTGTTGAGCATATTGCCGCTTCCCATCTTGTATCCCAGGGGGATGAATATCGCAAAGAAGAGCGCAAGGAAAACCAGGGCTTCTATCGTGGAACGACTTACGAATTTTTTGGGCGATGCCATTGGCGCGTGTTGTTAATCGGATGCGAAGATAAGGATTTTTTTCCTATCTTGCGAGCATAAAACGTATTCGGTGCAGATGTTGTTTCTTTCCATACTCTTGTCCACGCTGCTTTTTGCCGGTTCGGTCCCCGCTGCGCCTCCTCCGCAGAATGTGCCGGTTGAGATACCGGATGCCTCCGCCTTCATAAGACCGGAATTCCAGCCGTTTGCCAGGCTGCTCAGCATCTCCGGCGCTTCCGTTCCCACGTCAGGCAATCAGTTCGAAGTCATTACCCGCGGACCCGATTTCGGAGATCTGCTGTTTACAGACTTCCGCAATGCCAAACGTCTGATAGAAATGGAACTCTTCCTTTTCGGGGACGATAAGGACGGCCTGGCAGCCAGGGAGCTTCTTGTTTCCAGGGTGCAGGACGGCGTTGAGGTAAAGTATGTGCACGACAGCTTCGGCAATTTCTTCGACGCCATATTCGACGGCCGCCCTGTAATGGACGGTTTCTTCACCAATATGTCCAAAAGGGGCATGCAGGTGAGGGACTACAGCCCTATGTACAGGATATACTGGACGCTTACAGACCCCGGTCAGCGGCAGCACCGCAAGATAATCGTGATAGACGAAGAAATCGCCTATACCGGCGGCATGAACATAACGGAGGGCAGCATCTCCGGTTGGAACGACTGCATGCTCCGGCTCACCGGCCCTTCGGTACCGTGCCTCAGGAGCGAGTGGGCAAGGACGTGGAACCGTACGAAATCCGGGAAAAAAGGTGACGTTTTTATGGACATCCATCCGGTCGAGGCACCCTCTGCGGAGGGCAAGATAGTGCAGATAGTGCCCGACGGACCCGATATACCCGCGCATACTGCCGAGGAATCTTATATCTGGGCTCTCGAAAACGCAAAGGATTACATCTGGTTCCAGACCCCGTATTTCATCCCCAACCGCCAGCTGCTCGGCGCACTCAAAAAAGCCGCCGAGAGGGGACTGGATGTGAGGGTGGTAATACCGCTGGAGGGTGACCTTCCCGCCTTCGAGCCCGTAATACGGTCATACTTCAAGACTTGCGTAGAGTCCGGCGTGAAACTGTACCTGCGCAATCCGCCCTTCGTGCACAGCAAAACCTTCGTGTGCGACGATTATCTGGTGTGCATCGGTTCCACCAATCTGGATAAACTGAGCCTCAAGCGGAATTACGAGGTGAACGTCTACATCTACGACGAACCCACCGCCCTTAATCTCAAATCCGTATATCAGGACTACTTCTCGAACAGCGTTATAGTGAACCAGGAGCTTTTTGACTCCTGGACGGGCAAAGAGAAGTTCAACCAGAAACTCCAGAGGCTTATAAGCCCCTGGCTGTAATTGTGTAATATTATGAGATTCAAAGTTTTACTGTTTTCCGCGGCAGCGTTGTTCCTCCTGCCCGCTTGCTCGGAGAAGAATGACAAACCGGACGATCCCGGGAAGGAAGAAGACCTTGCTCCCGAAAGCGTTGAGGCCGTAGACCTTGGCCTCTCCGTGAAATGGGCGTCCTGCAACGTCGGCGCCACGGCGCCGGAAGAATTCGGAGATTTCTATGCCTGGGCCTGTACTTACACACAGAACTCTTACAGCTGGGTCTCATATGAGTTCAATAAGAATCACACCATCGTCCAATCCGACATAAAGTTACTGAGGTATTGCCACAAAGACAGGGAGAATATGTGGGGCGGGACTGGAAAGCCCGACGGTAGAATGACCCTTAGGAAAACGGACGACGCCGCTTGCGTAAACTGGGGCGGCTCATGGCGTACGCCTACAAAAGCCGAGATGGATGAACTGCTTAAGAGTTGCGACTGGGAGTGGACCGAACAGAACGGGGTGTCAGGATATCTGGTTTCCGGGAAAAAATCCGGTTTTAAGGATAAATCCATTTTCCTGCCCGCCTCCGGATATATGATATACGATGTGCATCTTTATGAAGCTATGATAGAGCCGGTGGAGGCGGGCTCCTATTGGACGTCTTCTCTGTATGAAGAGCCATTGGATGACAAAACGGAGCCGATGTATGCTCACAGTCTTACTTTTCAGCTTAAAAATGATAAGCATACTTTGATCCTTGGCGGCCGGGACCGCGCCTTGGGATTGACTGTACGCCCGGTCTGCGACTGATCTCCGCACTATGCGGCAAAGCCTCCGCCGTGTCAGGCGGAGGCTTTGTGTTTATTGCCTTTGCGGCTTAGTCTTTTACGGAAGCGAGCTGCTCGCGCACCAGAGCCTCTATCTCGTCGCAGAGCTCGGGGTTGTCTTTCAGGAGCTGCTTCACGCTGGCAAGGCCCTGGGCGAGTTTTTCGCCGTTGTAGCTGAACCAGGAGCCGCTCTTGTGGATGATGTCGAACTCTATGGCAAGGTCTGCGATTTCTGCCACGTGGCTGATGCCCTCGCCGTATACGATGTCGAATTCAGCCTTCTTGAAGGGAGGGGCCATCTTGTTCTTTACGACCTTTACGCGGGTGCGGTTGCCGGTGGCCTCGTCGCCGTCTTTGAGCTGGGTGGTGCGGCGCACGTCTATGCGCACGGAAGCGTAGAACTTGAGAGCGTTGCCGCCTGTGGTGGTTTCAGGATTGCCGAACATTATGCCGATCTTCTCGCGGAGCTGGTTGATGAAGATGCAGCAGGTGTTTGTCTTGGAGATGTTTGCGGTGAGCTTGCGGAGCGCCTGGCTCATAAGGCGTGCCTGAAGGCCCACTTTGTTGTCGCCCATTTCTCCTTCAATCTCAGCCTTGGGGGTGAGGGCTGCCACGGAGTCTATGACTACGATGTCTATGGCGCCGCTGCGGATGAGGTTGTCGGCAATTTCAAGGGCTTGCTCGCCGTTGTCTGGCTGAGAGATGAGCAGGGTCTCCAGATTGACTCCAAGGGCCTGGGCGTAGCTGCGGTCGAAGGCGTGCTCTGCGTCTATCATAGCCGCTATGCCGCCCATTTTCTGGGCTTCTGCTATTGCGTGGATGGCAAGGGTTGTCTTGCCGCTTGACTCGGGGCCGTAGATCTCTATGATGCGGCCGCGGGGGTAACCACCGATGCCGAGTGCATGGTCGAGCGCTACGGAGCCGCTCGGAATAACCTGGACATCCCATTGTGGCTGATCTCCCAGCTTCATGATCGTCCCTTTCCCGAAATCTTTCTCGATCTTGTCGATCGTGGCCTGCAATGCCTTAAGTTTGGCGGCATTGACGTCGTTGGCCTGTGTTTCAATTTCTTTAGCCATAAGGTGTGGTTTTTAATAGTTAGCTCACAAATATACGAGAAAAAATCGTTATTTTTGCCCTTGTGAAAACGAAGTTGCTAGGAAAAAAATCAGCGGAGCTGATGCAGGCTGCGGCAGACTGCGGCCTCAAGCCTTTCGTGGGCCGTCAGCTCGCAGACTGGCTGTATTCCAAGAGAGCCACGGACTGGGACCGGATGGTGAACATTTCCAAGGAGTCCAAGGCCCGCCTTCAGGAAAAGTACGATCTTGGCACCTCCGCTCCTGTGGGCTCGGCCCAGTCGTCGGACGGCACGGTCAAGTACCTCTTCAAGGTAGGGGAGTCGGAGGCCGTAGAGGCCGTAATGATTCCGGAAGAAGACCGCCGCACCCTCTGCGTGAGCTCCCAGGCCGGATGCCGCATGGGCTGCCGTTTCTGCATGACTGGCCGCCAGGGCTGGCACGGCAACCTCTCCGCCGCAGACATACTCAACCAGTTTGTGAGCATTCCGGAGGCCGACAAACTTACCAACGCCGTTTTCATGGGCATGGGCGAGCCGCTGGACAATTATGCTGAAGTTTCAAAAGCGATAGACATCCTCACGGGCGAGTTCGGCTGGAGCCCCAAGCGCATCACTCTCAGCACCATCGGAGTGCTTCCTGCGCTCAAGCGCTTTCTTGACGAGCAGCGCTGCCATCTTGCCGTCAGTCTCCACAACCCCTTCCCGGACGAGCGCCTGGAGATGATGCCCGTCCAGAAAGCCTGGCC
>JAGCCD010000172.1 GCA_017651785.1 Bacteroidales bacterium | reverse complement strand
TAATGCTCCCGTACGCATAACCGTACCGGCCCGGGTGCTCAAGAGCTGGATGGATCCGGCGTCGGTGGCCTTCTGGACGGAGGACGGCGTAGACTTCGGAGAAGAAAAAACCATAGAGCTTGTGCCCTATGGCTGTACTGCCTTGCGCATATCTGAATTCCCCACGAGGATTGTGCCGTGGGACGTTGAGTACAGGGATTTTAAATATTAATATCCTCCAATTCTTCCTCGCTGCGTAGGTTGGACATTATGAAGCCCTGGCGCTCTACGGTGTTCTGACCCATATAGAAGTCCATTATGTCTGCGATGGATTCTTCTTCCGCCAGGTCCACAGGGTCGAGTCTCATATCGTCTCCAATGAATTTTGAGAACTCGTCGGGGCTAATCTCTCCCAGACCTTTGAACCGGGTGATCTCTACTCCTGTCTTTAGAGCATTCGCCGCTTTCTCCTTTTCTTCCGGTGAGTAGCAGTAGCGGTTTTCCTTCTTGTTGCGCACCCTGAAGAGGGGGGTCTGGAGTATGTGGACGTGGCCGCGGCGGATAAGGTCGGGATAATACTTCATGAAGAATGTTAGCACCAGAATGCGGATGTGCATGCCGTCGTCGTCGGCGTCGGTGGCAACTATGATGTTGTTGTAGCGGAGGTTGTCTATGTCGTCGTCTACGCCCAGGGCGTTTACAAGGAGGTTGAGTTCCTCGTTCTCTGCCACTTTCTTGCGGCTCTCCTTGTAGCAGTTGATGGGTTTGCCCAGCAGGGAGAATACTGCCTGGTAGTTGGCGTTGCGGGCACGGGTTATGGTTCCGCTTGCGGAGTCTCCCTCGGTGATGAAGAAGCTGGATATCTCTATGTACTCCTGGGTCTTCTCTGTGACCATGTCGTTGAAGTGGAAACGGCAGTCGCGCAGCTTGCGGTTGTAGATGTTGGTTTTCTTGTTGCGCTCGCGCGTTTTCTTCTGGATGCCGGAAATCTCTATTCGCTCCTGCTGGGAAGACTTTATCTTGTCTTCTATGACGGGAACGATTTCCTTGTGGATGCGGAGATAGTTGTCCAGATTCTTTGCCACGAAGTCGTTCACGAAACTGCGGATGGTGGGGCCTATGTCCGTGTGGAGGGTGCCGTCCTTGTCCCGTGTCTGCTTTTCCCACATATAGTTGGAGCCGAGCTTGGTCTTGGTCTGGCCCTCGAAGTTGGGCTCCTGGATCTGTATGCTTATGGCGCCCACGATGCCCTGACGGCAGTCTGCGGGCTCGTAGTTCTTTTTGAAAAACTCCTTAAGAGTCTTTGCGATGGCCTCGCGGTATGCGGCAAGGTGGGTGCCGCCGTCGCGGGTGTTCTGGCCGTTCACGAATGAGGAGATGTTCTCTCCGTATGCGTTGCCGTGGCTGAGCACTATCTCTATGTCTTCTCCTTCCAGGTGGATGGGAGGGTAGAGAGGAGCCTCCGACAGATTCTCGTTCACAAGGTCAAGCAGACCGTTCTCAGACTTGTAGGCAGTGCCGTTGAGTACCAGGGTAAGGCCTCTCTTGAGGTAGGAGTAGTTCTTTACCATGGTTTGCACGAAGTCCATATTGTAGTGGAAGTCTCCGAACATCATGCGGTCGGGATAGAAGCGTACGAGGGTGCCGTCTTTCTCCTTGCTTTCCCCTTTGCCGCTGTCTTTAAGCTCGCCGCGCTCGAAACTTGCCCAGGAGCACTCTCCGTCACGGTAGGAGCAGACATAGAAACGCTCGCTCAGGGCGTTTACGGCCTTGGTGCCCACGCCGTTAAGACCGACGGACTTCTTGAAGGCCTTGTCGTCGAACTTGCCTCCGGTGTTGAGGATGCTCACGGCCTTCACTACGGAATCCAGCGGGATGCCGCGGCCGTAGTCGCGCACGCTCACCTCGTTGTCTTCTACGTTTATCTGGACCTGCTTGCCGAAGCCCATGGCGTATTCGTCTATTGAGTTGTCTACCACCTCCTTAAGGAGTACGTAGATGCCGTCGCCCTGGTTGCTTCCGTTACCCAGACGGCCGATGTACATTCCCGGACGCATCCGGATATGCTCAACGCCCTCAAGGGTAATTATGTTGTCGTCTGTATATTTAACTTGATCCGCCATATCGCGCAAAGATAACCCTTCATCCTGATTTTTCCAAACGAACGGCGCAATAAAAATACTGCAGCAAACGTTGTGCGTGGTTATATTTGCGGATAATTTTTGACTGAGGGGCGTACCCCTCAGACTCCCCTTAGCTTAATAATTTTCTTCGAACGGACCGCGGTACTGAATTCTACTGCCGTTTAACCCTGAGCACTTGTTTGAGGGCGGAGACCTGCGAGATGACCTTGTCCAGCTCCATGTTGGAGGGGACGAGGAGCTTCATTGTGATCTCCGACGTGCCGCTCCGGCGGTTCTCTCCAACGTTGAACGAACGGATGGAGGCCTTGAACTGGCTCACTACGTCCATAATGGCCCCGAGGGCGGAGGTTTCTGGCTCAGCGGTGATGAGCAGGGTGACGAGGAAGCTGCCGGCGGCTGCGGTTTCCTGCCAGATGACGCGCTGGATGCGGTAGGGATAGCGTTCCAGCAGCCTGGCGGCGTTGGGGCAGGAAATGCGGTGTATCTTGATGCCGGCGCTGCGGGTTACAAAGCCGAAGACGTCGTCTCCGAATACCGGATTGCAGCAGGCTGCCATTTTGTAATCCAGCCCCTTTACGTTGCGGGCGTTGAGCACCAGTATGTCTTCTCCGTGCGGGTTGTACTCGAACGTTCTCTCCCTGTGCTCGGCTGTCTGGACTTCTTCTTTGGGGGCGGCTGCCTTTTCCTGCACGAAGGCTTTTATGTCGTTCACATCTACCTCTCCGGTGGCGATGGCTGCCATGAACGGCATTACCGACTTGTAGCCGCGGGTCTTGATGAACTCTGCAAGGAGGGCGTCGGGGAGCTCGAGTTTCCAGTTGCGCAGGCGCCTTTCCAGGATTCCGCGGCCCTCGGTGGCCTTTTTGCGCTCGTCGGCATCCAGCTCCAGCTTGATTTTGCTGCGGGCCTTGCTGGTGACTACCCAGGCCAGCCAGTCGCGGGTGGGGCGCTGGCTCTTGCTGGTGAGTATCTCTACCGTATCTCCGGTCTTGAGCTTCTCTTTAATCTGCACCGCCTTGCCGTTAACCAGGGCTCCGCTGCACCTTGATCCCAGGCCGGAGTGTATGTTGAAGGCGAAGTCAAGCACGGACGAGCCGGCCTTGAGCATACGCAGCTCACCCGTTGGAGTGAAGACGAAAATCTCGTCCTCGGGCGGGGAAGGAAGGTCTTCCGGCGAGGCGTCGTAGGGGTGCTCAAGAGCGTCGCGCACGCTTTGCAGCCAGGTGTCTGTGGCTCCCGAGTGCTTGATACCTTTGTATGCCCAGTGGGCGGCGAGGCCGTTTTCTGCCACGTCGTCCATTCGGGCGGTGCGGATCTGCACCTCCAGAAAGTTGCCCATCCTGTTCTTTACGGTTTTGTGAAGGGACTCGTAGCCGCTGGGGCGAGGGGTGGTTATCCAGTCGCGAAGGCGGCGTGTGTCGGGCTCGTATTCTTCTGTAACATAGGAATATACCTGCCAGCAGAGCTGCGTCTCCGTAGCCGGGTCTTCCGGGCAGTCTATGATGAAGCGGATGGCGAAAACGTCGAATATGCCCTCGAACGGAACCTTCTGGACC
>JAGCCD010000171.1 GCA_017651785.1 Bacteroidales bacterium | reverse complement strand
TCCTCGTGTTTGGCCTCAAACTGCCAGGGCTCATCCAGAAGCTCCACCTCGTCTATGCGGGACACTTTGAAACGTTTGTTTATGCCGTCACGGGTGTCGTATGCCCAGATGTCTATATAGTTGTTATTCAGCCTGTAAGGTTCTACCTTGTAGTCCTTTACCGCGCCAGAATGGGACGAGGAATAGCGGTGTAGAACCACCGTGCTCTTTTCTTTGATGGCAGTTGTGAGGGCGTCGATTATGGCCGAGTCCGCCTTGCGGCCGCCGAAGCTGCTGATGGTCGAGATGTCGTATACAGCGGCAAGTTTGCGGCGCAGCGCCTGCTTTATGGGGCTGTTGTTGTCCAGCTGCTCCATCAGGGAGTTTACTATGTATGCCTCTTCGTCGGAAAAATAAACCAGCTTTGACAGGTCCGTAAAGGGCTTTCTCATTGTGGCAAGGCGATATACGTTGCCTGCGGGGCTGAGTTTCTGCACCGCGAAACCGGCTTCTTTGAAGGTGTCCAGATAGCGGTAGACCGTGCGGCGCGACATGCCCAGACGCTCTGCCAGGTCGTCTATGCTGTACTCTACGTTGGAGCTCAGGAGCTGGATGAGACGGAGCAGGCGCTCCACTTTGGGCTGGTCCATGGTCTTTGGAAAAGGATACAAAAAAAGGGGAAAGCTACGTACATCGCACCGCTACGACCTCATACCCTTGCTGCCTTCCGGCCCTGGGGGAGTTTTGAGGGAGCTGGTCGTGTACGACTTTCCCCGCTGCAAATATAGGAAAAAATCAGATACTGTCGAAAATCAGCGGAAGAATATCGTCCACTTTCGCAAATTTCCAGATGCGTCTGGCGCCCACCATTATGACGCTCATGGGTTGTCCGGCCTTGGCCTGATACTGGGCCATGACCTGACGGCAGGCGCCGCAGGGGGTCGCAGGTTCATCCGTGAGTTTGCCGTACAGGCCGCCACAGAGGGCGATGCTGCACATGTCCTTGTCCGGGTACTTGGCGCCGGCGGCGAACATGGCCGTACGCTCGGCACAGAGGCCGGAGGGGAAGGCCGCGTTCTCCTGGTTGGCGCCGCGCACGATCTGGCCGTTGGACATCCTTACTGCTGCGCCCACGTTGAAGTGGGAATAGGGGGCGTAGGAGCCCCTCATTCCCTCTATCGCGGCCTGGGCGAGTTCGCGGTCTTCTGCGTTTAGCTCGGAAAGGCTTGAATACTCTTCGAAACTGATATCTATCTTTCTGTCGGTCATAGCGATGTGAATTGCTTTTTGAGGCTGTCTATCTTGCCGTCTGCGTCGCTGCCCTTGGCTCCGAAGTAGAACTTGATCTTGGGCTCGGTGCCGGAAGGACGTACGGAAACCACGTCTCCGTCTTCGTCGAAGAACTGGAGCACGTTGGATGACGGCTGGCCGGTCTTTTCCGGCTCAAGGTAGTCTACCACCCTGGTGACGGGCGAGCCGCAGAGCTGTGCGGGAGGATTGTCGCGCAGGCCCTGCATGATGGCTGCGATTTCGCGGGTGCCCTCGATGCCCTTGCGCACGAGGCTCACAAGCCCTTCCTTGCGGTAGCCGTAGGTGGCATAGATGTCCTGCAGCAGGTCGTACATGGTCTTGCCGCGGGAAGCTGCCCAGGCGGCGCATTCCGCTATCATCATGCAAGTTACGGGAGCGTCCTTGTCGCGCACGAACTCGCCGATGTTGAAGCCGTAGCTTTCTTCTCCTCCGCAGACGAACTCACCGCCCTCGGCCTCTTTGGCCTTCACTACGGCGGCTATGTACTTAAAGCCAGTGAGGACGTTGTATACGGGTATGCCGAAGCTCTTGCAGATGTCTGCGATGAGTTCTGTGGTGACGATGGTCTTTACTACGTACTTGCCTTCTCCCAGGGTGCCAAGCTCCTTGCGGCGGGTGAGTATGTACCAGGTAAGGATGGATGCAGTCTGGTTGCCGTTGAGCAGCACGATCTTGCCCTCGGGATTACGGACGGCGATGCCCACACGGTCTGCGTCGGGGTCTGTGCCTATCACCAGGTCCGCTCCGGTCTGCTCGGCCTTGTCTATTGCAAGCTTGAGGGCGGCAGGCTCCTCGGGGTTGGGGGAGATGACGGTGGGGAAGTTGCCGTCGGAGATGTCCTGCTCGGGAACGTGGATTACGTTGCTGAAGCCGGCACGACGGAGGATTTCCGGTACCAGGCGCACGCCGCAGCCGTGCAGGGGAGTGTATACTATCTTGATGTCTCCGTTGGAGGCTGCAGCCTCGGGGCTGAGGCGCAGGGACAGCAGGTCAGAGAGGTACTGCTCGTCCACGTCGGCGCCCATAGACTCGATTTCGCCGCAGCGCAGGCCGGCCTTGAACTTCACCTGCGAAGGGTCGGAGATCTTTGCCACCTCGTCAACTATTTCCTTGTCTACGGGGGACGTGACCTGGCCGCCGTCGGACCAGGAGACCTTGTAGCCGTTGTACTCCTTGGGGTTGTGCGAGGCGGTGATCATAATGCCAGCGACTGCCTTCTTGAGACGCACGGCGTAGCTCATCTCGGGCGTGGGGCGGATGTTGTCGAAAATGTAGACGTGGATGCCGTTGGCGGAGAGCACCTGGGCGGCGATGCGGGCGAATTCCTTGCTGTTGTTGCGGGAATCGTAGGAGATCACCACTTTGGGATCCTCTTCCTTGCAATGGCCCAGGATGTAGTTGGCGAGGCCCTGCGTGGCCATGCCCACCGTGTAGCGGTTCATCCTGTTGGTGCCGGCGCCCATTATGCCGCGGAGGCCTCCGGTGCCGAACTCGAGGTTCTTGTAAAAAGCATCCTCAAAACCCGCGGGATCTTCCGAGCGGAGTTTGAGGATTTCCATCTTTGTGGCCTGGTCGAAGTCGCCGTCGAGCCACTGCTGTGCCTTGATTTCGAATGGTTTCATATCTCTTTGCATGATTCGTTGCCTGTCTGGAACACCCTGCCGGGGTGGCGTTCTATGATGCTGCGGTTGTGGGTGACCATAACTATTGCGGTACCCCTTTCCCTGTTAATCTGCATCAGGAGCTGGAGAATGCCTTCTGCGGTGTCTGCGTCCAGGTTGCCCGTGGGTTCGTCTGCAATAATGACCTCCGGATCGTTGAGGATGGCACGGGCTATGGCCACGCGCTGCTGCTCGCCGCCGGAAAGCTGGTGGGGCATCTTGTGGGCCTTTGTCTGCATGTCAACCGCCTCAAGGACCTCCTGGATGCGTTTGTCCGTTGCCTCACGGTCTTTCCAGCCCGTGGACTTGAGGACGAACTCCAGGTTTGCCTCTACGGTTCTGTCCGTAAGCAGCTGGAAGTCCTGGAAAACAACGCCCAGACGGCGGCGCAGCATGGGTATGTCACGCTTGCGAAGCTTGGCGAGGTTGTATCCGCATACCGTGCCCTCGCCGCCCGCGAGCGGGTTTTCCGCTATTATGGTACGGATTATGGAGGTCTTTCCGGTGCCTACTTTGCCTACTATGTAGACAAGGTCGGCGGGGCGGATTTCCATGTTGAGGCCGTATACTACGATGCCTTCGCCGCTGGTGATGTCCGCGTTCCTGAAAAATATCACATTTTCCATAAAAATAATGGCATTAGTTTCTGCAAATATAAGTTAATTTGAGTAAATTTGTAAGTTAAAACAGTAAATTTATGCGAGTGAGACTTTTGTTGGCCGCCTTGCTGCTGTCGGTTGGAGTTTTTGCAGCCCCCGACGAGCGCACAGACATCTACCGCGAGGCAGTCAACCTTTACAACCACGGCATGTACGAGCGTGCCGCCACATTGCTGGACAAGATTCCGGGAGACCCCATGAGCGACGGTTACGCCCTCCTCTGCGCAATCAAGATGCAGAGCGACGGCTTTGAGGCGCGTGTGGCCAAATACGAGAAAGACTGGCGCAAATCCAGCATCTCCAACCTGATAGATTACGAGTACGCCCTCGTCCTTTTCGACCGCGGCCGCTACGCTGAGGCTTCAGACCGCTTCGCTTCGGTGGAAAAGAAATACCTTGACGAGTCCCATTATGAGGAGTTCGCCTTCAAGAAGGGCTATTCGTTCTTCTCCAGGGGCCTGTACGGCGAGGCTCGCAAGGCTTTTATGGAGGTGGAAGAGCTTCCCATGTCAGACTTCAAGGCCCCTTCCCGCTACGCTATGGGCTATATGTACTACAGCGAGAAGAATTTCCCCATGGCCCAGAAGTGGTTCGAGCGTTCCGCCCAGGATCCCCGTTTCCAGCAGCTCTCCGCCTTCTATCTTGTAGACTGCCGCTTTATGCAGAAAGACTACGACTACACCATCCAGGAGGGCTGCCGCATCTACGACAGCGAGCCCGCAGTGAGGCAGAGGCACCTTGCCCGAATCATCTCCGAGGCTTATCTGGTAAAGGGCGACAAGCAGAAGGCCAAAGAATTCTACAACGCCTCCGTAAAGGAAGATATGTCCCGTTCCGACTGGTTCTATTCCGGCTCCGTCCTTTATGCCGTTGAGGATTACAAGGGCGCCATCTCCAGCTTCAGCAAGATGACCGAGCGCACAGACTCCCTGGGCCAGATAGCCAACTATCAGCTTGCAAACGCATATCTGCAGACCGGCAACAACGTTGCGGCTATGAGCGCCTTCCACGAGGCTTCGGACTATTCCTGGAACCCCGTGATGCAGGAGGATGCCATGTTCAACTACGCCAAGCTTGCGTTCGACCTCAACAAAGACTCCGCCCCTTTCTCCAGGTACATGCAAAAGTACGACACCTCGCACCGCGGAGACGAGATATACAGCTATATGGCCCTCGCCTGTCTGTACGACCGTGACTATGCCGGAGCGGTAGAGGCATACGACAAGATAGACAACCTCACGCCCGACCAGCAGAGCAACTACATCAAGGCCTACTACCTCAGGGCAGAGCAGCTTATTGCCAGCGGTTCGTACACAGACGCAATCCCTTGCCTGCGCGCCGCCGCATATTATCTTCCCAAGCACGATCCCCTGAGCCAGATGGCCCGCTACTGGCAGGCAGAGGCCAGCTACAGGGCAGAGAACTACGACGAGGCAACCCGCCTGTTCGCAGACCTCTACAACATCTCCGCCCTTGAGGGCCAGACAGAGGGCAACCTGCTGCCGTACAACGCCGGCTATTCGCATATGAAGGCCGGTCAGTACAAGCAGGCCGCCAGATGGTTCGACATCTATCTGTCCGAGGGAGACAAGACCTGCCGCAAAGACGCGCTCGTGCGCAAGGGAGACTGCTTCTTTGCAGAGCGTGACTACAGCTCCTCCATCTCCGCATACCGCGCCGCCATAAAGGAAATCCAGGTCAAGGAAGACATCTATCCTTACACCCAGCTTGCCATATCTTACGGCCTCTCCGGAGACAAGACAGCCAAGGCTGACGTCCTTTCCTATGTGCTGCATGCAGATCCCGATACCCCGATGTACGCCGAGGGACTTTACGAGCTCGGCCGCGCAAATATGGACATTGCAGACTACTCCAAGGCCAACGAGGCGTTCTCCCTCCTGAGAGACAACGCCAAAGACCTTGAGACCAAGGCCAAGGCCCTCATAGGCCTGGGAATGGTGAGCCGCAACACCCACGACTACGACAGGGCGCTTGCATACTACAAGGAGGTGGTTTCCATGCTCCCCGGCAGCGAGTACGCAGACGACGCTCTCCTTGCCATCGAGTCCATCTACCAGACCATCCAGCAGCCGGAGAAGTACCTCGAGTACGTAGAGAACAACAACCTCGCTTCGGGCAAGTCGGAGTCCGACAAGGATGACCTGTACTTCAACACCGCAGAGCAGGTATTCCTGTCCGGCAACTATATGCAGGCCGCATCCTCGCTGCAGAAGTATCTTGACACATATCCCCGCGGCGCCCACGTCACCTCGGCACGCTTCTATCTGGCAGAGTCCCACGCCGCCCTGGGCAACAAGGAGAAGGCCTGCGACCTGTACGAGAAAGTGGCTTCCGCTCCCGACGCCGGTTCCTTCGCTGAGTCCTCCATCCTGCACCTCGCAGAGCTTTCGTACAGCCTGGAGCGTTATATGAAGGCCTACTCCGCATACAAAGACCTCCGCGACAAGGCGGTCATGGAGGCCAACCGACGCGAGGCCGTCTTCGGAATGATGCGCTCCGCCTTCAAGGCCCGCAGCTGGGAAGACGCTGTGGCCGCTTCCGATGCGGTCGCCTCCCTGTCCGGTCTTTCCGGCGCAGAGAAGCGCGAGTGCAACTACATAAAAGCCAAGTCCCTCCTTGCCACCAGCAGGCGCGACGAGGCCCTCTCGGTGTTCAAGACCCTGTCTTCCGAGCCCGCTACTCCCGAGGGAGCAGAGGCCCGCTACATCCTCATCCAGGATGCATACGACCGCGCAGACTACAATGCCGTGCAGCAGGGTGTCTTCGACTTCTCAGACAAGTCCGGCGGCCAGAACTACTGGCTTGCCAGGGCCTACATCACCCTTGCGGACACATTTGTCCAGATGGGCAAGACAGACCAGGCCAAAGCCACGCTGGAGAGCATACGCGACGGCTACACTCCCGAGCGTCCCGACGACGACATCCAGGATCTCGTCCAGTCCAGGCTCAACAAACTTTCCTAGTGCCCTATGAGTATGAAACGAATCGTCATATCAATAGCGCTCGCTGCCATTTCCGCAGGCCTCGCGGCGCAGAACCTCAACCCCGAGGTGCAGGTAACCAACGAGTACCAGACGCGTCTTAACGACGTCACCAAGCAAGGTCCGGAAATGGTAGTTCCTGACTCCCTGCTGCACTTCGACTATCACTTCGATTATTCGGTGCTCGAGTCTCCGTACAGGGGCTCCTATGAATTCTCGCCATATTCGGTCACCATCACTCCGGACGCCCGTCCCTACGACGGCCGCAAGCTCTATATCAGCGGGGGCGCCGGTTACGTCTTCCGTCCCGAGCTGGAGGTTGTATGGGCGGCCGTAGACCGCAAACGCCTTGCAATCAACGTATTCGGCAAAGGAGAGGGCTTCTGGGGCAATTACCGCGACATAGTTCCCTCCACCTTCGAGCTCAGGAAGCAGGTCTTCCATAAGGGCTGGGACTTCAGCGCAGGAGCAGGCATAGACACCCGCTTCAAGCTGGGCAAAGTGAACTTCAGGGCAGAGGCCGGCTACGACGGCATTTACGCCGGACACGAGGTTTATCACAGCATCAACACCCACGCCCCTTACGCCCAGTTGCGGTTCGGCCTCAATCCAGACGGCAACATTTCCTGGAACGGCGGCGTCCACTACCGTTTCGTGCACGACCTGCTTGAGGGCGGCAACCCCATCATAGACCACGAGTTCCTTGCAGACCTTACCCTTTCCACGCGCCCTCAGCCGGAGTATCGCCTTAATGCGGACGTCAATGTGGTTGCCAACAGCTTCTACTGGGGCTTCGGCATACATCCGCACGCAATCTTCCAGCTGGATGCGCTTGATATCGACGGCGGTCTGCGTCTTGGCTGGGTGGCAGGCAAGTTCTCCGCCAGCCCCGACATTACCGCGGCCATACACCTCTTCAACGATTACCTGAAGGTTTACGCAGGCGCCACGGGCCGCGACCATTACACCATGTACTGGGACTACAAGACCCGCATCCACAGATACTTCGGAGAAACTTACAGTTCGCCCCTTCCCGTTCGTGAGGTGGCAGACGTTTTCTTGGGTATAGACGGCCATGCAGATATCGGCTTCCAGTACGACGTAAAGGCTGGTTACAAATGGGTTAAGGACGCACCTTTCTGGGCCGTGTCCGCCGCCGGACTGGAGTGCCTCGCTTTCCAGGACTGCAGCATGTTCCACGCAGACCTTGCCGTGAGCTGGGCTTCAGAGAGGTTTAACCTGGACGGCGCCGCGCACCTCGTGAAACTGCCTCAGGGCGTGCCCGCATACGTATTTGAGCCTTCGCTCGTAACCGGCACCATCAAGGGTGGATACAACTGGCGCAAGCGCATTTATGCAGGCCTTTCACTCGATATGGCGTCTGCCCGTATCGCCGTGGTGCAGGGTATAGACCGCAAGATGCCCGGCTATGCAGACCTGGGCTTCTGGGGAGAGTACCACTACAACCGCCGCCTTGCTTTCTGGCTCAAGGGCACCAACCTCCTGAACCACGACGTGCGCGTGAGTCCGCTTTACAGCCAGGCCGGTACCGCGGTTATCGTAGGCGCCACTTTCAGTTTGTAAAACCGGCCGATTTTAGTTATCTTTGTAAGATATTTATTTGAACGCGATTTATGATTGATCAGGAAGATATAAAGCAGGCGGAAGAACAGTATTCCGCCAATAGTATCCAGGTTCTGGAAGGCCTCGAGGCCGTTCGCAAACGTCCCTCCATGTACATCGGAGACATCTCTGAAAGAGGTCTCCACCATCTCGTCTATGAGGTTGTAGACAACAGTATAGACGAGGCAATGGCCGGCTTCTGCGACAGCATAGACGTCCGCATTCTGGAGGGCAACTCCATCCGGGTGCGTGACAACGGCCGAGGCATCCCCACCGGCATGCACGAGAAAGAGAAGCGCTCAGCCCTGGAGGTTGTCCTTACCGTCCTCCATGCCGGCGGTAAATTCAGCAAAGACAGCTACAAAGTGTCCGGCGGTCTTCACGGCGTGGGCGTATCCTGCGTAAACGCTCTGGCAGACCTTCTTGTTGCAGAGGTTCACCGCGAGGGCAAGGTGTTCGAGCAGCGCTACTCCAAAGGCAAGCCCCTCGGCCCCGTACAGGTTATTGGAGAGGCTTCCGATACCGGTACCATCATAACCTTCCACCCGGATCCTGAGATCTTCACCCAGACCACCGTATACCGCTACGATACCCTCGCCGCCCGTCTTCGCGAGCTGGCGTTCCTCAACAAGGGTATCCACATCTCCCTCACGGACGAGCGTGAAATGGTAGACGAATTCGTGACCGACGAGACAGGGGAGAGCAAGGCCACCGGCCGCAAGGTCTTCCGCAGCGAGATGTTCTATTCCGAGAAAGGCCTCAGCGAGTTCATCGAGTATCTTGACGCCGGCGCCCAGACCATCATCCCCACCCCCGTCTGCATCACCTCAGACAAGATCATCCCCATAGATATCGCGCTCCGCTACAACAACGGCTATTCGGAGAAGATATATTCCTACGTAAACAACATCCACACTATAGAGGGCGGTACGCACCTGCAGGGCTTCAAGATGGGCCTCAGCCGCTCCCTCAAGCAGTACGCAGAAAAGAACAAGCTGCTCGACAAGTTCAAGGGCGACCTTGCCCCCGAGGATTTCCGCGAGGGCCTCACCGCCGTCATTTCCGTAAAGATTGCGGAACCCCAGTTCGAGGGCCAGACCAAGACCAAGCTCGGCAATCCCGAGGCCACGTCCGCAGTTTCCCAGGCCACCGCAGCGGCTCTTGATATGTATCTGGAAGAGAATCCCAAGTTTGCAAAGACCATCATAGACAAGATAGTGCTCGCGGCAACGGCGCGCGCCGCCGCCCGCAAGGCACGCGAGATGGTGCAGCGCAAGAGCCCTCTGGGCGGCGGCGGCATGCGCGGCAAGCTCGCCGACTGCTCCGACAAGGATCCCGAGCGTTGCGAGCTCTTACTCGTTGAGGGAGACTCCGCAGGCGGAACCGCCAAGCAGGGCCGCGACCGCCGCACCCAGGCCATCCTCCCGCTCAGGGGTAAG
>JAGCCD010000170.1 GCA_017651785.1 Bacteroidales bacterium | reverse complement strand
CTCGGCCTCCCGGAGCTTGCGGTAGAAGTCTTCGGGCGTGCCCTCAAAGAATTCGGGGCCGAACATTGGCTCTATGGACACATCTTCCGCCTCAAGGGGCACCCCGGCCTCGCGGGCAATGATGAAAAGCTTGCGCAGGGCGTCGCGGCCGGCGAGGTCTGTGCGGGGATCTGGCTCGGTGAGGCCGCGTTCCTGCGCCTGGCGGAGGATTTCCCAGAAAGCCGCGCCTCCGGAACCGTGATAGCTGGTAATGAGCAGGTTGAGGGTGCAGGACACCACGGCGTCTATGCCGGTGACGTTGCTGCCGCCCGATACTGATTGAAGTATGGGGAGGGTATTGCCCACGGTGGTGTCGTATCTGAAGAAGCAGCCGTTCTCTGCCGCGGCGGCCTTGAGGGCCAGGTAATCCACATACGGAATTGCCAGCGAGCGGCGGTTGGAACTGACTACGTTTATGCCTGCGTTGAACAGGGAGAAGAAGTCTTTCCAGATGCTCTCGCTGTTGGTGCAGTCTACCAGGACAGAGCCGCTGCGGGCGGTGGACGCAACGTGTGCGGCAAAACCGTGGTCTGACGATATTTCCTTGAGTATAAGGTGCTTGCCCCAGGTCTGCGGCTGTTCGCCCTCTATGAGTTGGCGCAGTGCGGTGCCCACTGAGCCGGCGCCGGCTATGTATACCTCTACGGTTCTGGGCGAGCGGCGCTCGAAGAACTCCCGGTGGAGTGCGGCCACGGCGCTGCGGGCCACGGCGGGGCGCACCAGCAGGGAAAGGTTGCCGGATGCGTCTTCCTGCGGAGCTTCCAGCGGCTTGATTCCGGCGCCTTTGAGGGCTGCCTCTGCGCGGCGGGAAATGTTCTCGGGCATCTCTGAGATTATGACCACCCTGGTCTTGTCTTCAGACTCCTGCAGGGCGGTGACGCCCTTGAGGCCCGGAGCGCCCTTGGCGGAGATGACGGTTCCCGGGTGCTTTGGATCGAAGGTGTTGAGGATCTTGATGTCTATGCCCTTCTCCCTTGCAGGGGCCACGGCGGGCGCGTACAGCACCTTGGCGCCGTAGCGGGCCATATCGAACGCGGCGCGGTAGCTGATCTGCGGAATGCTGCGTGCGGCGGGGACGTCTTTGGGGTTGGCCGTCATTATGCCCGGGACGTCTGTCCAAATCTGCAGGTCGCGTGCGTCAAGCGCCGCGGCGTAGATGGAGGCGCTGTAGTCCGAGCCGCCGCGGCCAAGGGTGGTTACGGCTCCCTCGGGGTTGCGGGCGATGAAGCCGGGCGCCACGAAAATCTTTGCCTGGGGGTTGTCTGCGACCGCTTTTGCTATGGCGGGGTAGGTCTTTTCCTCATCCGCCTCCGTGCTGCCTGGTTTGGTGGTTACGAGGTCTCTGGAATCAAGCCACACGGTCTTGAAGCCCTCGCAGTGCAGTTTGCGGGCAAGGATTCTGGTGGAAAGCACCTCTCCGAAGGCCTCTATGGTCTTGGGGATGCAGCGGATCTCGCTGAAGATATTCTTGCAGTCCACAATGGCCTGCTCTCTCTCCGGGCCGGTGAAGAGGCGGCGTATAATGGCGATGTGACGGTTCTGAAGGTGGTCTATCTGGTGCTCGGGGTCTTCTGCGGTCCCGATTTCCAGGAGGGAGTCGGTGCAGCCGCGTATGGCGGAAACCACAAGCACGACGCGGTCTTTTCTTGCTTCATCCTCTACAATGTCGAGCACTCTGGACATTGCGGTGGCGTTTTCTACCGAGGATCCTCCGAATTTAAGTACAATCATAAGTGTACAAATATAAGAAATAATCTTTATCTTTGGCGAATAGTGGTTTAGTAGTGTAATTTCGGCCTGATATGTCAATTGTCCAACACATACTGAGGCGGCGGTCTTTTTTGTTGGCCGCATTCCTTATTGTTGCGCTCTTTTCTCCGCCCGTCCACGCACAGAACGCGCGCCAGGTGCGCGGTACCGTATACGACGAGCTTGGAGATCCCTTCCCGGGCGTGGTAATAGTTAACAGAAAGCTCAAGATAGGCGTTTCCACAGACGCAGACGGTAAATTCGTAATACCGTCCGTCCCGTCCGACGCCGTTCTCACGGTTGAAATAATGGGATACAAGAGCCAGGATATCCGCGTGTCAGACCTCAAGGGAGAAGCCCAGATTTACCTGGAGCTTGATGCTGAAACCCTGGAAGAAACCGTGGTGACCGGCATCTTCACCCGCCGCAAAGACAGCTTCACCGGCTCCGTGCAGGCCGTAACGTCCGACCAGCTAAAGAGTATGTCCAACACCAACGTCATCGCTTCCCTCAAGAACATAGACCCTTCCATGCTGGTGCTTGACAACCTTGCGGCGGGCTCAGACCCCAACGCAATGGCAAACATACAGATCCGCGGCGCTTCAACCCTTTCCGTAGCCACCACCCAGGACCTCAAGAGCGACTACCTCAACTCCGGAAACACCCCTCTATTCATACTTGACGGCTTTGAGACATCGCTCCAGAAGATTACGGACATGGATATGAACCGCGTCCAGAGCATCACCATCCTCAAGGACGCATCGGCCAAGGCGATATACGGCTCCAAGGGCGCCAACGGCGTAATAGTCATAGAAACCAAGGCCCTCACGGGAAACCGTTCACAGGTAACCTACAACGGCAGCGTGGCGGTGGAGATGCCGGACCTTTCCAGCTACAACCTGTGCAACTCGCTGGAAAAACTGGAGGTTGAGCGGCGTTATGACTTTTATATGAAGAACTGCCACGACAGCAAGGAGATACCTTCTGCCCTGGAGCTGTATAACCAGCGGCTCAAGAGGGCCCTTGAGGGCGAAGACACCTACTGGCTTTCCAAGCCTCTGCGCACTGGGATAAGCCAGAAACATTCCCTTGCCGTAGAGCTTGGAGGCAAAGACATAAAGGCAATGGCCACGTTCGCCTACAACCAGACCAACGGCGCTATGAAGGGCTCTTTCCGGCGCACAGTATCCGGAGACGTAAACCTGTCTTACCGCCTGAACAAGTGGACGTTCCGCAATATTATGAGCATAGCCTTCATGAACAACGAGAACTCCCCGTACGGCAACTTCAGCGAATACGCAAGGCTCAATCCGTATTACACCCCTTACGACGAGGACGGTAACCTCAAGAAAGTTCTGTTCTCCAACAGTTTCACAGGCAGCAACGGCATACCGTTCGGTTACGGCGCCATCGTTACCAATCCTATGTACAATGCCATCATAGGCACGCGATATGCCAACGAATATATGGACTTCACGGACAATCTGTATGTGGAGTACCAGATGTTCAAGAGCCTCCGCCTGGTGGGCCGCGCCGGCGTGAACAGCCAGCGCACCAAGTCAGAGGACTTCCGTCCTGCGGAACATACCGATTTCGTGAAAGATACCGGATCGGACGACCTTATCCTCCGAAGGGGCAGCTATAACGTATCCAACGGCTCGTACCTCACCTTCTCCGCAGACCTGTCCGCACAGTTCAACCAGAAGATCGCCGGGGTGCACGATATCTTTGCCACGGCCCAGTACAACATATCAGAGACCAATTACGAGGAAATCACCCACTACACGGAGGGTTTCCCCAACAGCAATATGCACTCGATTACGTTTGCGCGCCAGTATGCTCAGGGAGCCATTCCCACAGGAGGCGACGGCCTTAACCGCAACCTGGGCGCCCTGCTCACCACCGGTTATTCGTACGACAACCGCTATATGGCAGACGCCACCCTGAAAGGCAGCGCATCCTCCGTTTTTGGCACAAATAACCGCTGGGGCCTGTTCTGGAGCGCCGGCCTTGCCTGGAACATTCACAACGAGCGTTTCATCAAAGATTCCGTATACTGGATAAAGCAGCTCAAGCTCCGCGCTTCCGTGGGCTCGTCCGGAAACCAGAACTTTACAAGCAATACCTCCCTCCCCGTTTACCGCTATTTCAGCAGCGGCTACTACAACGGCTTCTCCGGCGCCTACCTCACCAATATGGAGAACCCCACTCTGGGATGGGAGGAAAAGATGGACTACAACGTGGGCATAGACTTCAGGACCCGCCGCATAAATATGGTGCTTGACGCCTACATAGCCGACACCAGGAACCTGATGTTCTCCCGTTCCATCCTGCCCTCCACGGGCTTCAGTTACGTATCCGACAACCTGGGCCTGGTGCGCAACAAAGGCGTGGAGCTCCAGCTCAGCTATATGCTGTATCAGAGAGGAGCGTCTTACCTGAGCGTATTCGGTAAAATCGCCACCAACGACAACCGCATCCTGCGGATTTCGGACGAGATGGACGCCTTCAACAAGCAGCAACAGGCCGTAGCCTCCGAAACCAACCAGACGGCGCCCGTAATCCAGTACTTCGACGGAGTTCCCCTGCACGCCGTATGGACTGTCCCTTCCCTGGGAATAGACCCTGTAACCGGACACGAGATATTCATCAAGCAGGACGGCTCCATCACCGACACCTGGTCTGCTACTGACCTGCGTTTCAGCGGCTCGTCAGACCCCCTGTTCAACGGCAACTTCGGCGTGAACGGAGAGATCAAGGGCTTCGGTTTCAATTTCGTGGCCACGTTCTACGGCGGTGGATACCTTTACAACAGCACGCTTGTAGACAAAGTGGAAAACACCTTCATAGAGAACAATGTAGACCGCCGCATCTTCACCGGCCGCTGGTATGAGCCGGGACAGGTGGCGCCTTATCGCGACGGCGGCGGCGCTGTGTACTATGAAGGGTCTTCAATCCCCTATACCAGGCCGACGTCACGGTTTGTCCAGAAGAACAACGTCCTCAACCTCTCTTCCATATCGCTTTATTACGAGTTCCCCGTCAAACTGGTGAGAAGCCTTGGCCTTCAGCGCCTTCGCACAACGCTCTACGCCAACGACCTGTACACCTTCTCTTCCATAGAGATAGAGCGCGGAACATCCTACCCCTATGCCCGTTCGTTCTCGTTAGCAGTAACCGCCACATTCTAAGAGCCATGAAAAAGATCCTTACAATCGCGACCGCATTTATGCTTGCTGTAAGCCTTACCGGCTGCCAGAAGTGGCTGGAGGCCACTTCGTCCTCCCAGATCTCGGGCGAGAAGCTGTTCACCAGCCGTGCCGGATTCCACGAGGCCCTTAGCGGCGTGTACTTGCTTATGGGTTCCTCGTCCTGTTACGGGATGAACTATACCTGGTTCGTAAACGAACTCACGGCGGCGCCGCTTGCCAAGCAGAACGGCAATATTTACAACGATTTGCAGAACAACCGCTATACTACGGTCCATACTACTCCATACATAGAAAGCATGTGGTCCGGAGGCTATAACGTAATCGCCAACGTGAACAAGATCCTTCTTGAGCTGGAGAACCGCAGGGATGTGGTGAGCGACCAGACGGAATACAGCCTCATAAAGGGAGAACTGCTTGCCATCAGGGCCTATCTTCATTTTGACCTTATGTGCATGTTCGGCCTGCCTTCCTGGGGAGGGGAGAACGCATCCAAGCTCACCATACCTTATGTCACCGTCTATGAAAAAGAGCCCGCGGTGCAGCGCAGTTATTCGGAAACGGCTGCCTTGCTAATGGCAGACATAGACGAGGCCATAGAGCTCCTGTCTTCGGACCCCATACGCGGCAATGTGTCCCAGGAGTTCGATGAATCCATAAACGCAGACGGATTCTGGGACAGGCGCACTTTCCACCTTAACTGGTATGCCGTCCGCGCCCTCAAGGCACGCGTCCTGCTGCAGCAGGAAGAGTATGCGGCTGCGGCACAACTCTCAAAGGAGATTCTGGACGAAGTGCTGGAAAAGGAAGTCGTGCGCTGGGTGGATCCCGTCGAGCTTATCAATACGATAGATTCAGATTACGAAAGCCGCGACTGGACTTTCTCCTGCGAGCATCTTTTCACCCTTGAGATTCCGGATTATTTTGACAGCCTCAAAGCTTACTTCTTTGGAGCGGACAACGCGCACGGCAACTTCCTTGTGCTTTCGCAAGCCGTTGTAAGTGAACTGTATCAAATACCGTATATCTTCACGGACGACGGATGGGTTACTCCCGTAGGAGATATCAGGGGCCCGGCTCTTATGCTCACCTACAGTGCGCAGGGTTACAGAATCTATAAGTACTATTCCAGCGGCTCCTCCGTCTACAGGAACCGCCAGCCTATGATACGCATTTCGGAACTGTGCTTCATATGTGCGGAAGCCGCCATAAGGGATAATGACCTTGAGTCTGCCACAAGCTATATAAATATGGTCAACGCACACAGGGGCATTGAAGAGAAACTCAGGCCGGACAATAACGTTGATCTCACCGGGAATAATCCTCTCTACTTCCTCTGGAAGGAGTATATAAAGGAATTCATTTGCGAAGGCAGGGTTTTCAATTTCCATAAACGTGTAGATAAGGATATATTCACAGGAGGAGTAAGCGGCGGTGAAGGTGCTGATGAGCTGTTATACAAGAGTTTCAATGTCCTCACTTACCCATATCCCGTAGAAGAAACCTCATACGGCCACATTCAAGAGTTATGAAAAGAACAGTAATCATATCCTGCACCGCCGCCTTTCTGCTGGCAGGCTGCGCCAAGTCCGAGATTCCGGTTTTCAGGCTGGAAGACAGCGCTGTGGCCTTCAGGCAGGTAACCAATAATTTCTCGCTCCGCGGAATGACCGAGCCGGAACGCACTCTCACCGTGGCAATGGATCTCATAGGTCCCGCGTCGGAGCAGGCCCGCCCAATCGCCATAGACATAGAAGAAGTTTCTGCAAAGCAGGGCGTAGATTTCACCGTAGAGAGCTGTGAGGTCCCCGCCGGGGCGCTCTACGCCTCTCTTGTCCTGAAGGTTAAAAAGCTCCAGGACGGCGTTAGTTCCCGGTCCATCAAGGTCACCATACGCCCCAACGAATACATCAAAGAAGGCTATAAGCCCTACCTTACCGCCAACATTACCTGGACAGATTCTTATGAACGCCCGCAGGAGCACGTATGGCGCTACTGGCATCTGTACATAAGCAAATCGTACAGCCGCGACTACCACAAGCTGCTGGTGGAACTCTATGGCGACGATATGGAACGCTACTGTTGCAGCCGCACCTATGCAGAAGAAGACAACCTTATTTACAAGCTCCCCACCTGGTGGTTCGCCACCAACCACGAGCTTACGGAAATAGTGCGCAAGCACGACCTTGCCAATCCCGGAAACCCTTACCGCCACAGCAGCGACTATGAGGTCTATTCCAGCTACCTCAAGCCCGTAGGCGGCGGCGAGGGCCTTAAGGAAGGCGAAACTCCGCCCACTATCCTGGAAACCCTCAACAACCTGTAAGATATGAAAATGACAAGATATCTGCTCCCGGCGCTCCTCGGCCTTGTTCTTTCCTCTTGTTACAGGGATCTGAGCACAGAAGCCACCTTTATTATTCCGGACATCGTGGTTACCGGCGTTCCGGCGTCACTTGATGTGGTGTACGGAGAAGAGATAACCGTTTCTGCGAAGGCATATATGGGAGAAAAGAGCGGCAACGACTTCACCTATCTCTGGGAGATAGACCTAAGGGCCAATGTCACCAAAGACCGTGTGGTGATAGGAGAAGAGAGCACCCTTACATATACCGTCGCCAACACCCCCACAAGCGTTCCCTATCTGCTCAGCGTACGGGTAACCGATCCTGAAACCGGCCTTGAGGCTATGGGCAGCTGTTTCCTTACAGTAAGGTCCTCGCTCGGAGAAGGCCTTCTGGTTGGATACACTCTGCCGGACGGACTGCGCTCCGAGTTCGCCATAGCGGCCAGCCCGGCAATTACCTACGGTTACGAAGGCGCATCCCGCATAACCCGCGGCCTTTATGCCCTGGCCAACGGCGAACCGTATCCGGAGAAGCTCACCTGCATCCTTCAGACGGTAGACACCGGTACCGGCGTCTACAGCGACCACCGCATCCTTGCGGGCAGCACCAATCACGTGTTCGCCATCAATCCTCTCACGTTCGAGGTACAGGAGCAGGACGCCCAGCTGTTCAGCAGCACCACGATAGAGAAATTCGGCCCCTCCATAATGTTCAACAGCGGCGGATACGCTTCCTTTATGTTCATAGACTCAGACGCGTATTCCCACCTTTGCAATATAGATAACGTATACGCAAAGATGCCCAATTCCATAGACAATCCTGTGCGCTTCTATCCCACTAACGTAGGATATGCCGCACTGGACCAGGGCCTCACCTGCGTATACAACGACGGCGACGCCATCTATTTCGCCCGCGCCTGGACCCTTATGGGCGGCGGTTTCTCAAAGCTCGACACCAACGGCATGCTTGATTTCCCCCTGGAAGGCTCCAAATGCATCCAGGGCGGATGCCTGCGCGGAATGCGTCCCGCGTTCCTGGTAAAGGACAGGGATGGGGCGTATCACATAGTGGGTGTGGTGAGCGGCAATACCAAAGAAACTGCCTTCAGCGTTTCCGTTGAGGGTGAGAATCTTGACAATCTGGTTTCTGCGGCATTCTGCGACAACGGAGACCTTATGTATTACGCCACCGGACGGGACATCTACTGCGCCGTTATTTCCGGCAACGTCTCGCTGGTGCGCAAACTCAACTGGAAGCCGGAGAATCCCGGCGAGCGCATCACCCAGATAAAGCAGTACACCCAGGCCTGGTACGGCACGGGGCAAACCAGTGCCGCAGATTACGGCTTTGTGCTGCCCACCCACCGCAATATGCTCATAATAGTCACCCACAACGACTCCACCGGCGAGGGCAAATTCTACCTGCGCGGCTACAACGTTTCCACGGGACTGTTCACCTTTAACGGCGACTACGGCTCCTTCTCCGGATTCGGAGAAATAACCGCCATCGCTCCAACCATAAGATAATGAGAAAGTTATTCTGCATATTCCTGCTTGGCTGCTCCCTTTGCGCCGCCGTGCCTCCGCTTTTCGCCACTCCTGAGGGCGACAAGAAAACGGAGGAGAAAAAAGACACCACGGCGGCAATGAAGTCTCCGTACCAGAAGCTTCTGGGCTCCGGTACGCAGACCGTAAACGG
>JAGCCD010000169.1 GCA_017651785.1 Bacteroidales bacterium | reverse complement strand
GTGTATAAGGATATGTTCGGGGAGGAGCCCAAGGTTATGGCCATCCACGCCGGACTGGAGTGCGGCATCCTTGCCGGAGCCTATCCTCACTGGGATATGGTCTCTATGGGACCCACTCTCCTCAGCCCCCATTCCCCCGACGAAAGGGCATACATCCCCTCCGTTCAGAAGGTCTGGGATTTCCTGCAGAAGGTATTGGTTAACATTCCGGCTAAGTAGCTTATGCGTAAGTACATACAACTGCTGGCGGTCGTCCTGGCCGTCAGCGTTTCATTTGAAATCGCGGCGCAGGACAATGTGGTTTCCAAGGTTCTGGAACTTGGCCGCACGGACAATCAGACCATGGTGCATGCCGACTACCTTAACAGGGTGATAGGCGGCCGTATCGTGGGGTCTCCCTCCCTTACCTATGCCGAGCAGTGGGTTAAGGAGCAGTTCGAGTCTTGGGGACTCGATGTAATAGTTCAGGAAGCAGGCACCATAAACGTGGGCTTCATGCGCGGTCCCTGGAGCGGCCGTATGCTCAGCGAGGACGGGATGGTGCTGCATTTCGGCACCCCTGCATACACCGCGGGTACGTGCGGCAAAACCAGCGGCCACGTTCTCATCGAGCCGCATTCCAGAAGGGAGCTGGAGAGGATGAAAGGCGCGCTCAAGGGCGCCTGGGTGCTGCTCGACGCCGAATCCAACGGTATGGCGATAGACCATACGCAGAAGGCGATGGAAAAGCGTGCCGAGGTAATTGCCAGGAACGAGGAGATTGAGCGCAAGAATATGGAAATCATGCGCTGGAACTGGGAGCACCGCGACTCCGCCGCCCGAGAGCAGCTGCCGTACGAGAAATCCACCGCTCTGTTCTACGATGAGATGGTAGAGGCCGGAGTGCTGGGCTTCATCCGTTCCGCCAAGGTGCCCCTGAGGATAATGTACGACAGGGCAGGCTGTTACGACATCACGATGGAAACTCTTCCTAAGGTGTGCGACATCATCCTGGACGAGGCCCAGTTCGATGTCATCCGCCGCAAAGTGCTCCGCCGCGACATCTTCCAGCTGGAATTCGACATCCGCAACCACTTCTACCGCGGCCCCGTGCCCTATCACAATATCATAGGCGTGATGAAGGGCAGCAAGTATCCAAAGGAGTACGTGCTGGCGGGCGGACATCTTGATTCCTACGACTCCGCCAGCGGCGCGGTAGACGACGGCAACGGCGTTTGCGTTACCCTTGAGGCCGCGCGCCTGCTCGCCGCGTCCGGCGCCAAGCCCAAGCGCACGCTGATGTTCTGCATCTGGACTGCAGAGGAATTCGGCCTGCTGGGATCCAAGTACTTCGTAGAGAGCGGAATGGTGCCGCTGGGCTCCATTTCCAACTACTTCAACCGCGATGGAGACCCTCTTATGGCCACAGGCATAAGCGTGCCCGCTGCAATGTACGACGACTTTGCAAAGGTTTGCAAGCCTTTGGCAGACTACGACGCTTCAGTGCCCTTTACGGTAGAGAAACGAGAAGGCCCCGCCCGTCCGCGTCCCACCACGGCCGGCGGCAGCGACCACGCCTACTTTGCGATGAACGGCGTGCCCACAATATCGTTCCGGGAAACCGACCCCGACGGTATGAACTTCGAGTACGGAGAAATCTGGCACACGGAGCGCGACATCTTCAACAAGCTCATTCCCAGGTATATGGAACATTCGGCCGTAGTTACAGCCGTTACCATGTACGGACTTGGAAACCTGGACCACCTGCTGTCCAGGGAGGGGCTGTATTCAAATTAAGGCTGCGGTTCCCTGCGGTGTTTGACGTATTTCCAGTACCATCTGTTTTTCTCTTCCGTATCTATTGGATCATATTCGTATATGATGCAGCCCGTCCAAATGTCTTGGGCAATCTCTTCAATGACGTCTATGAGCTCCAGATTGGAAGTGAACTTGGCAGGAATTGCGTTACGTCCCAGTAAACAGCCCACGATGTTGCCGCATACGGCGCCGGTGGAATCGCTGTCTCCGGAATGGTTTACGGCGCTTACGATTGCATCTTCAAAAGAGGTGCTGTGCTTGACGGCGCTGTATACGGCAATGGCCAGGGCTTCGTGACCGGTCCATCCGCCGCCTATGGACTCTATGGCTTTTACGTCAGGGATATCAGAGTGGGCAAGGTCAATGGCCTTTCTGATGATGTCTTGCAGCTTGGTTACGTGCCAGGGCCATAGGTATCCATAGGTGTTGTTGTGGTCTTCGTAGGATTTGATGCCGGGTAATGCCGTGATGCTGTCCTCTATAATGGTGGATAAATGCTCTCCGCTCTCTGCCGATTCTGCCATGATACGCATAAGGATGCGGTTCAGGACTGCCGACGGCAGGAAACCAAGGGGATGCTTGTGGGTGATTCTGGCAGCTTCTGCGGCAGACATGTCCCGGTAATCCTGGTCACCGGAATTGCCGTGGAGGTAGCACAGCAAAGCAATGGGAGCGGTGCGCATTACGCCGCCGCAACCGCAGCTGTCATTCTCTACCGGTATTTTCTTTTCCAGTGCCCGGAGCGCAGACAGGCAAGTGTTGCCCGGAGCTCTGCGGGCATACAGCTCGGGTACGTCCATAAGCCAGGAATCTATGCGGGCGTCATTGTGACGCGATGTCCAGTCCTGCGTGTGGAGCCAGTCCAGATAAGACCACTGGCAATAGGTGTCTATCCTTGCCATGATGCCCCGCATATAGCCGCGTGTCAGGCCGAGCAAGATGCCTGCAGCAGTGAAGAGCGTCATCTGGGTGTCGTCTGAGATGGGGGCGAGGCCGCGCCCGTCCAGCTGATAGTTACAGATGCCTTTTGCACCGAAAGATTTTTGAATCTGTGACCAGGAAAGGAACTCTACAGGGTAGCCCAGGGCATCACCTGCCGCGCCACCTACGATGCAACCGAGAGTCCGGTCCAGAGAGTTGCCGTTATTACGTTCTTTGCGTTCCATCGGGTACAAATATAACAATTTAATAATTATACCCACGAGACCGTCACAGGCGCAAGCGGTATCCTTCTTGGGAGGCCGTTGGCGCCTTGAACTTTGTAACCATCAGACAGAGGTGGCTTTATGAGGCGGTCCAGAGTAGAGTTGAGGACCGAGCATTTCTCGCTGAAGGAATTGTCTTCCGGACTTACGAGACGGCGGATGCGTTCCGCCCTCTCTTCCCTGGACACGTTGGGCGCGACAATCTCATAGATTCTGCTCATCTCGGACTCATATTCTGCCCTTTCCTTGAACAGGATGCCCTCCGGATGCTTCAGGAAGAATATGAAGACGGTCTTAACCAGCGGCCTGAGTTTTATCTCCGGACCTGCCGCCGACCCCAAGCGGATTGAGTAGTCTTTATTAATGTATAGGTTGTCTGGCTTACGTGCAGGAGGGGGAAGCGGTTGTTCAGTATAGCCGAGTTCTTTAAGTTTGGTGCGCACGCCGGCCAATAATGCCAGCAGTTCTTCTGCATTTAGTCCGTCCAGCGACAAGCCGCGGTTATAGCCGCTTGCCGGCTCCTGCAAAATGCCGTTTTGCCAACCTTGAAGCAGATGCCAGGCCACCAGGGCCTCTATTCCGATGCCGTTTTTCATAGTTCTGTCGTTTGGGCAAAGATGTGAAGATCTTTCCGTTTTTGCAAGCGATTACAAGCTTGTAATTCCTTGTTTGTTTTGCCACAGACCTTGATCTTTGCAGAAAAAAACTAAACTTATGGGCAACAGAAAACTTACATCAAATCTAATGTCAGAGCTTCTTGAATGCTCTGGCGACAATCCGGTATCGGTAAATGAAAGGGGCAAAAAGGCTTTGGCAGAAATAAGCAGCCTGCTGAGTGTCTTTGAGCCCGTAGACCAAACAGGTAAGCGCGGCCTGTGGCTGGAGCTTCCGCCCAGGTACGGCCGCTCCTCTTCTTTAGAGTGGTATTATATATCAGTCACATCCGTGGGCGGCAGTCCTTGCCTGGAAGTCACGCAGAATGAAGGCCGCTTACGCAGCATCATCGGCGGAAACGACAGATACGGAGGCTTCCAGAGCATGGCCTGGATACTGAGGCCAATCATCAACTACCTGCGGGAGAAGCTTCCGGAAATAACCGGGGATATAGATTCATATAACAAGTATGTGGAAGAAACGCTGCCATATCGCCAGCGTGTGGGCAGAATATCCCGCAAAGACCTGTGCAGAATAGCTCCCGATGAGCGTATCACCGTCAGGAACCAGCAGGAATGCATCCAGGTTCTTAAGGCTTCCGTCAATCATATCATGGCACCGGAAACAGAAACACACTCGTACTCGGAGTATTACCATATAGCAGCCAAGGCATATAGAGACTATTATGGGGCTTTGGTAGAAGATGATTCTCCTTTGTTTTTATCTCCCTGCTACGAGGATGAGCTGGGATACGACATGCCGGAAGACTGTTTACCGGAGAACTCTCAGTGGGAAGAGCTTGGCATATCTGGAATCACCCTTTACCTTTCTGAAGACTCTACGTCGGAAGACTGGTTCTATGAGCTGAATATCGGCAGTTATTACAATATAGACGTCGGCATGCAAGTCGCAATAGCTTTGTACGATTCAGGCTGCCCGTTTGTCATTCATAACGCCCGCAAGCTTTTGGATTTGCTGGAAGGAAACGGCGACGTAACAATAACGTCAAATGAAGAAACCGTTTTTCCTGACACAAGGAAAGAAAGAAGCATATTCAGTTTGCCCCAAGAGTATGAATTAGACCATTCATTTGGCCTCACCAGAGAGCAGTACAACGAAATAATATCCCTTGCCACCTGGGAGAAACCAGCGCCTCTTGTGCTTAGCGCATCCGGGTAAAGCCGATAATAAAAAATGGCCGGACCTTCACAGGCCCGGCCGGAAAAGCTAGGTATACAATTAAGCTTCTTCTGCAACGACGTTGAGTTTAACGTCGGCGAAGACGCCCTTGTAGCATTTAACCTTGGCCTCGAACTCTCCGAGCTCTTTGATCTCGGGGACTTCGATGTTCTTTTTGTCTACCTCGAAGCCGAGTTCTGCAAGGGCTGCAGATACCTGGGCGGAGGTAACGGAGCCATAGAGCTTGCCGCTCTCGCCAACCTTTACAGCCACGTTGAGGGGCTTTGCGGCGAGCTGGGCTGCCTTGGCCTGGGCCTCGGCGATGTTCTTGGCTTCTTTGTGAGCCCTCTGACGGATGGTCTCCTCGTGCTGCTTGAGAGCGGAAGGGGTGCCGATGGCGGCGAATCCCTGGGGAACGAGGTAATTGAGAGCGTATCCGGTCTTGACTTCCACGACCTCACCGGCATCGCCGAGATTGGCCACATCTTTCTTAAGTATGATCTTCATAACGCTTCAATTATTTAAGGAGGTCAGTAACATAGGGGAGAAGAGCAAGGGAGCGCGCGCGCTTGATAGCCTGGGCGACCTTGCGCTGGAACTTGAGGGAAGTACCGGTGATACGGCGGGGGAGAATCTTGCCCTGCTCGTTGAGGAACTTCTTGAGGAACTCGGGATCTTTGTAATCCACGTACTTGATGCCTGCCTTCTTGAAACGGCAGTACTTCTTCTTGCGAACCTCTACGGTAGGAGGGTTCAGATAACGGATTTCGTTGTTCTCTACTGCTGCCATGGTTTATTCCTCCACTTCTTCTACAGGTTCTGCTGCGGGCTCTGCGGGAGCCTCTTCCTTTGCTGCTTCAGCGGCCTTGCCGGAGCGCACCTGACGGCGATGCTCTGCATAGGCGACTGCGTCTTTGTCCAGGGCCACGGTGAGGAAGCGGATGATACGCTCGTCACGGTGATACTGGGTCTCGAGAGTATTGACGAACTGAGGGTCCGCCTTGAACTGGATCAGGTAATAAAAACCTGATGTCTTGTGCTGGATCGGGTACGCGAGCTGCTTGAGCCCCCAATCCTCTTGGTACACAACCTCTCCGCCGTTGTCGGCAATGAGCTGGGTGTACTTGGCAACCGCTTCCTTCATCTGGGTGTCAGACAAAACGGGAGTTGCAATGAAAACGGTTTCGTACTGTTTGATCATAATGTTGTTAATAAATTCTTTAGTCCCCAAAAAGGGAGCGCAAAGATAGTCAAACTTTTGACAATTACCAACTTTTTCTTACTTTTGTGTCCCTATGGACTATTTTGAGGAGTTAAGCAAGGATTATCGCTTCAAGGAAGGCTTTCACACCTGCATAAACTGCGGTACCTGCACCGCCGTTTGCCCTGCTGCCGAATTCTATAAATACGATCCGCGTAAGATCGTTTCCATAGTGCAGACCAAAGACAACGACGCCATAGAGGCCCTGCTCAAGAGCGACACCATCTGGTACTGCGGCGAATGCATGAGCTGTGTAACCCGCTGTCCCAGGAAGAACGGCGCCGGCCTTGTGATTATGGCTCTCAGGAACCTCAGCATCAAGCTGGGCTTTTTTACCGAGTCAGAGAAAGGCCGCCAGGTCTATCCCCTCACCAAGGCCCTCAACGGCAATGTCCTCAACCTTGGATATTGCGTACACCCCTCCACCTTTGCCTTCGAGGACCATCCCGAGTCGGGACCGGTCTTCAAATGGGTACTGGAACATAAAGAAGACGTCTACGCCCGCCTGGGCGCAAATTTCGCCAAAGAAGGCCCCGGCGCCCTTAGGAAGATTCCCCGGGAAGACCTGGACGAGCTCAAAGCCATATACGACGTTACCGGCGGCACCGAGCGCCTGGAGCTGGTAGAAAAGTACTCCCGCGCCAAGGCTGACGAGATGTCAATGACAGAGGAGGAGTATCTTAAATACACGTTCAACCATTGCTCCGCGGGGCATTTCAACAACGAATGATATACCAAGGCAAGCAGAAAATCTGGTCCGACTACCAGAAGGAAATCCCGGACGACCACTGGTTCTATGTGAGAAGCTGCATACGCCAGAGTTTCTTCCCCGCGTCTGAGGCCCACTTCGTGAAGATCGTGCGCGACCTCCTTGGCCGCGACCTGTACGAAACCCCGCACCACACCACCTGCGGCGGTATAGCATATCACAGCGACACCATCCCCCAGGAGACGGCAATGACAATTGTGGCGCGCCAGTTCGCCCTTATGAAAGAGGCGGGCTACAAGAATCTCGTAACCAGCTGCATCACCTCTTTCGGCAACTATACTGAAATACTGGAGACCTGGCGCGAGTTTCCCGAGCTGGAAACCCGCATCCGCGAGCTCCTCTGGAAAGCCTGCAGGCGGGAATTCGACAAGCCCGAATATGTCGCCCACGCCAGCGACCTGGTGTACAAACTGCGGGGAGAGATTGCGGAAAAGGCCAAATACCGTCTTGTAAACCACGCTACCGGCGAGCCGCTCCGGATAGTTGAGCACATCGGCTGCCATTACTCAAAAATGTTCCCGCATAAGGGCGTAGGCGGCGCCGAGTATCCCTGCGTGCTCAGCGGCATGGCCGAGTCCTGGGGCGGCACGGTGATAGACTATCCCGAGCGCAGGCACTGCTGTGGCTTTGGCTTCAGGCAGTATCTGGTAAAGGCCAACCGCGGATACAGTGTGTCAAACACCCACAAGAAGTTCGAATCCATGGAACCGTATAATCCAGACGTCATAATTACAAACTGCCCCGGATGCCCCTATTTTCTGGACCGCTGGCAGTATGTCATAAGCGAGCAGACGGGCAAGACATACGGCAGGGACGGCTTCGGCATCCCGGTCCTGACGTACGAGGAACTGGCCGGCCTTGTGCTGGGTTACGACCCCTGGGACCTTGGCCTGCAGATACACCAGGTCGCTGTGGAGCCACTTCTAGACAAGATGGGCATAGAATACGACCCTTCTGCCAAGTATCTGGGCCTGAACAAGGAAGACATACTCAAGCCTGGTCTGCCTTCCGTAATGAAGTGTTTTTAAGGTATGGCAAAAAGCATAGTACTTGTAATCGGCGGCGGCATAGCCGGAATGGAAGCGGCAAAGCAGCTCCTGCGCCTGGGCATCGAACCCGTTATAGTGGAGAAGTCCGACCATCTTGGCGGTCACGTGGCCCAGTGGCACAAGCTCTTCCCGGACATGATGCCGGCCTCCGACCTGGTGGAAAAGATGGCCGCAGGTATAGACGGTGTAACGGTGTACCTCAACACGCAAGTGGCTAATATGAACCGGCTTAAAGACGGCTTCAGCGTGGTCCTCTCCAACGGTGTGGCCGTTCCCTGCAGCGCCGTGCTCATCGCCGCAGGCTTCCGCCTCTTCGACGCCTCAAAGAAGGAAGAATACGGCTACGGAATTTACGACCACGTAATCACCAACTCCGACCTGGAATCCTGGTTCAACGGCGCTCAGGACAGCCGCATCCCCGACAATCCGGCCAATGTGGCCTTCGTACATTGCGTGGGTTCCCGAGACCTCAAGGCCGGTAACCCCCAGTGCTCAAAGGTATGCTGCATGACCGCAATCAAGCAGGCCATAGAGATGAAAGAGAAGTTCCCGGGGGCTGAAATATGGTGCTTCTATATGGACCTGCGCCTCTTTGGCAAGAAATACGAAGACTTCTACATCAACGCCCAGCAAGAGTACGGAGTGCACTTCGTGCGCGGCCGGGTGTCTGAAGTGGGGGAGGATATAAACGGGAAAGTGATTCTGAAGGCGGAAGATACGCTCGCGGGCCGTCAGGTCAAGCTCAGGGCCGATCTGCTGGTGCTTATGTCCGGAATGCTCTGCAACGAAGACACAAGGCCGCTCGCATCGATGGTGCGCGCCGACGTAGACTCCGACGGCTTCCTCCGCAGCCGGGACAATATCTACCGCATATGCGAATCCAACAAGCCCGGCATCTTCTTCGCCGGCGCCTGTACGGGCACCAAGACTGTTCCGGAGACTCTTGCCGAGGCCCGCGCCGCTTCGCTCGATATTTACAACTACCTGAGAGGCAATGATTGATTTCGGGTTCGGCCTTTCCAGAAGCTCCGCCGTAAGACTGGACGAAGTGGACCTCACGCTGTACCGCAAGCTTGAGGCCATAGAACCCGGCGTGCGCATCTGCATGTCCTGCGGCTCCTGCAGCTCCACTTGCACAGCAGGCCCCTGGACCGGTATGAGCGTCCGAAAAGTGATACTTGCCCTCCAAAGGGGACAGGATGTTGCTCCCATGCTCAAAGGATGCATGCTTTGCGGCAAATGCAGCATGGTATGCCCCAGGGGCATCAACACCAGGCACCTCATCCTGAGCCTTTGCAGATTATACGAAGAGAAGAAATGAGAGAAAGGTTTGCCAGCGGATTCGATCCATTCGTGCTGCCGTTCCTCAT
>JAGCCD010000025.1 GCA_017651785.1 Bacteroidales bacterium | reverse complement strand
TCGTACAGGGAGAAGTTATGCTTGCGCGCCATTGCGCGGACTATCTCGAACTTGCGGTTCTCGCGGATGCGGCCCAGGGGAGCTATTCCGCCGCCGGCGATGGACTGCTTTGGATTGGGGACCAGCGTTTCAGGGCTCACGTCGGCCACTGTGCCCAGGCCCTTGCAGTGGGGGCAGTAGCCCTCCGGCGAGTTGAAGGAGAACGTATGCGGCTGAGGCTCCTGGAGCGATATGCCCGATTCGGGGTCTACCAGATGCTTGGAGAAGTGCCTGATGGAACCGTCGTCAGCCGCCAGAACGGCTACGGAGCCCTTTCCGATGCTGATAGCGCCGGCAACGGAGCGGCGTATCCGTGCCTCATCTCCCTCGCCGGGCTTGAGCTTGTCTACCACCAGCTCTATGAAGTGGGGCTTGTAGCGGTCTACCGATTCCAGCGGACCCAGCTCAAGGATCTCCGAGTCAACACGTATCTGGGTGTAGCCGCGCCTGCGCATCTGCTCGAACAGCTCGCGGTAGTGGCCTTTTCTGCCCCTCACCAGCGGCGCCAGCAGTATGCACTTGCGGCCGGCGTATTCCTTCATTATGAGGTCTACGATCTGGGCGTCCGTATATCTTACCATCTCTTTTCCGCTCACGGGGGAGTATGCCGTTGACGCCTTTGCGTACAGCAGCCTCAGGAAATCGTAGATCTCCGTTATGGTGCCCACGGTGGAGCGGGGATTTGCGTTGGTGGTCTTCTGCTCTATGGCGATGATGGGGCTGAGGCCGTTGATGCTTTCTACGTCCGGCTTCTCAAGAACCCCAACGAAGTGTTTGGCATACGGCGACAGGGTGCCCAGATAGCGGCGCTGACCCTCGGCGTAGATGGTGTCGAAAGCCAGGGAGCTCTTGCCGCTGCCGCTTATTCCGGTGATTACCACCATCTTGCCGCGGGGGATGGAGAGGTTGGCTCCCTTGAGGTTGTGAGCCCTTGCGCCTTTTATTTCTATGCAGTCTTCAGCCATTCTAAGAGTATATTTCCCGCAGCACCTGCAGTGAGCGTATGTTGAGTCGGGTTTCCGTATGGTATCCTATATAGTCCAGCAGCAGGGAAGCCACCGCGTTGCGTTTCTCTCCCGTCATAGGGATGAGGAGGGACTGCGGGAGGTCGCTTCCCAGAAGGTTGCGGACAACGGCCAGATGCTCTCCGGCAAAGGGCGCAAGGTCTTCTATGGACGGGGCAAAGCCCAGCGCGCCCGCGAGTTCAAGCAGCCAGCGGAGGTGGTAGTTGGAGAAATCACATTCCAGCGCATCCAGCGTGAGGATGCTCGCGCGGCACCACTCGTACAGGCCGTCTTCCATCGTTCCGTCTCGCAGAGTGCGGAACAGCACCTCGCTCATAAACAGAGACATTGTGTTCTTGCGCATATCTGCCCTTATTCCCGAAAGGGGGCAGACCAGGTCGATGGACTTTGCGCGCCATAGGTCCGATTTGGGATTCTCCGCAATCTCCGCGTCCAGCAGCGACAGGGGCAGGCAAAGGGGTACGGCCGAGGTGCCGCAGATGAAGCTGCGCCTTCCCCAGAGCGGGCTGAGGGTGTGTACCACCAGCGACTTTTCCCCTGTCTTGGTGAGTCCCAGAACTATGAGCTCGGTGGCGTGGACCATTGGCTAAAGGGTCTGGCCTCCAATGAATTCGCGCATGATGGAAGTGGGCGGAACGGCGGCTATCTCTGCCGGCTTGAGCGCCTCTACCTTCTTTAGGAAAGTGAGCAGCGACTGGGCCTTGGGATAGGCGGGGGATGCCTCTGTAATGCCGTACAGAAGGGGTTCTGCGTAGTATTTTAGCAGCGGCACGTCGTAGAGGGTGGAGGAGTTGAAGACTACGTCCGCATTCTCCTCGAAGGGGAAGATGTTGTTGGTCTCTCCGCGGCGCACGGAAGGCCAGCGGAGGATGTTGTCTTCCGGTGAGGTGCCGCGCACGCGGTTATCACGCACTATACGCCTCAGGAGCCTCTTGTCAGTTGTGCTGTTGTGCACTTTCTCTCCTCCGGGGAGGGCAGAGAGGGCAGAAATGTATATGCGGAAGATGCGGCCCTGGTCTACCGCCTCCGTGAGGGCGGGATTGAGGGCGTGGATGCCCTCCATGAAGAGGATGTCGTTCTCTTCCAGCCTCATGGCGCGATCGGGATCCATTATGGTCTTGCCAGTTTTGAAGTCGAATCTGGGGATGATGACCTCGCGTCCTGCGAGCAGGTCGTTGAGGTTGTCGTTGAGGAGCTGGCGGTTCATGGCGCCAAGTGCCTCGAAGTCGTATTCTCCGTTTTCGTCGATGGGGGTCTGCTCGCGGGGGAGGAAGTAGTTGTCCAGTTCTATTACCTTTGGGGTGAGTCCCAGGACCCTTGTCTGCTGTGCGATACGCAGAGAGCTGCTGGTTTTGCCGCTGGAACTGGGGCCGGAAATCATCACGATGCTGGAGCGGTGGCGGCGCCAGAATATCTGGTCTGCCGCGTCTGCATACTTACGCTCCTGGCGGGCCTCGCAGAGGTTGATGAGGCTGATGGCGTCGCCGCTGCGAACCACTTCGTTCACTTTCTCAAGAGTGTCGATTCCTATGGCCGAGCACCAGTCTTTGTACTCCTGCCGTGCTGCTTCGATCTTAGTCATTGCGCTTCGTTTAATTCGGGGATTTCTTCCCTTTCGTTGAACGGCTCCAGGAAGGGGTTGGTGACCCTCTCAGTGCCAATTGTGCTCCCGGGTCCGTGCCCGGGGTAAATCTCTGTGTCTGAATCAAGCAGGATGAGTTTTTCCATTACGGAGCGGATGAGGGAGTCGTAGTCTCCGCCCTCAAGGTCCGTGCGGCCTATGGCGCCGGCAAACAGGGTGTCTCCCGTGAAAAGGGCGCCGGAGCCTTCCTCTAGGTAGCATACTCCTCCGGGAGTGTGGCCGGGAGTGGCGATGACCCGGAACTTCATCCCCGCAGCCTCTATGACGGAACCGTCCTGAACATCGGTGGATGTGAAGTCCGGGTCTGCCGTGGGGATGCCGAATTTCTCCCAGCGGGTGAAGTAGGTCATAATGGGTTTGTCTGCATCTGACATATACACCGGAATACCGTAGCGGCGCTGCATGAAGGCGGCTCCGTAAATGTGGTCCATATGCCCGTGGGTGAGCAGTACTGCCTCTGGTACAAGACCCTTTGCGCCAATGAATCCGGTTACCGCGTCAGTCTCCCGGGGCTCAAGGAAACCGGGGTCTACCACAACGCATCGGCCCTGCTGGGACACGGCGATGTAGGTATTCTCTTCAAGGCGGTTTACGACGAAGCGGAATAACTCCATTTGCTGCAAGATTATTTGGCAAAAATACGAAATTCTGATTATTTTTGTAAGACAAGACCCAAACAAATGCATATAGGAATAGCTGGAAACATCGGATGCGGCAAGACCACGCTCACGCGCATGCTTGCAGCCCACTACGGATGGACCCCGAAGTACGAGGCCGTAACCTACAATCCCTATCTGGAAGACTACTACAAAGACATTCCCCGCTGGTCTTACAATCTGGAAACCTACTTCCTCGCGCAGCGTTTCAGGGACGTCCTTGAGATAGCCGCCAGCAAGGACGTGATTATCCAGGACCGCACGCTGCTTGAGGGAGTACACATCTTCGTGGCAAACAACTTCGAGCAGGGCAACCTCTCGCAGAGGGATTATGACACGTACATGCAGCTGTTCTCCCTGATGATGAGCATGGTCTCTCCGCCCGACCTGCTCATCTACCTCAAAGCCTCCGTTCCCCATCTGGTCTCCCAGATCCAGAAGAGGGGCCGTGACTACGAGCAGGCCATAAGCCTGGAGTATCTGGCAGGCCTCAACCGCCACTACGAGGAATGGATAGGCAACTACACCGGCCGCCTCCTCATCATAGACGGAGACAATCTGGATTTCGAGCACAATCCCGAGGATTTCTCCTCCATCACGGATAAAATAGACGCTGAGCTTTTCGGCCTTTTCAAATAATTGTTATCTTTGTAATTTGTAATATAAAAAGTCATGCATATAGCTATCGCAGGAAATATCGGAAGCGGCAAGACCACCCTCACCAAGATGCTCGCCGCCCACTATGGTTGGGTCCCCAAATTCGAGCCCGTGGACTTTAATCCCTATCTGGCCGATTATTATGAAGATATGGAACGCTGGTCCTTCAACCTCCAGATATATTTCCTCAACAAGCGCTTCAAGGACATCCTTGAGATATCAAAGTCGGACAAGGTGATCATCCAGGACCGCACCATCTTCGAGGACGCCCGCATCTTCGCCCGCAACCTGCATGACATGGGTCTCATGAGCACCCGCGACTTCGAGAACTACACAGACCTGTTCGACCTTATGATGTCCCTGGTAGGCATGCCCGACCTGCTCATCTACCTCCGCTCCTCCATCCCCAACCTCATCGCCCAGATTCAGAAGAGGGGCAGGGAATACGAGAAGAGCATCCGCATAGACTACCTGAGCGGACTTAACGACAAATACGAGGAATGGATCGCCAACTATCCCGGCAACCTCCTCATAGTAGACGCAGACACCATCAAGTTCGGCAACAGGCCCGAGGATTTCGAGGCGGTTACAAACATGATCGACGCCAAACTAAACCCCCTCTTCCCGGAAGAATAAAGCATGCCCATTTCCCGTCCCACAATAATTGATTTCGTGAACGAGTACACCGCAAAGTACTCGGACCTTACATACCTTCGAGAGAAGGTCGGCGGCGTCTGGACGGAGACGTCTTTTGCCAAGGCACGCGAGGAGAGCCTCCTGTACGCGGCCGGTTTCATGGCCCTGGGTCTTAAGAAAGGAGACAGGGCCGCCCTTATTTCCGAGGGCCGCAACGCCTGGATTTTCTGCGAGTTCGGCCTTCTTTTCGCAGGCGGCGTAAACGTCCCCCTCTCTTTCAAGCTTGAATCTGACTACGACCTCACCTTCCGCATCAACCATTCAGACTCCCGCTTCGTCATAGCGTCCGAGAGCCAGATAGAGAAAGTGCGCCGCGTGCGCTCCCAGTGCCCTGCCGTAGAAAAGGTCATAGTCTTCGACGATATCCCCCTGCAGGAAGGGGAGATGTACTTCAGCACCCTGCGCAGCATGGGAGAAGAGTTCCTTGCTTCCAATCCCGGTGCGCTTAAGGAACGCATGGCTGCCATAGGCCCCGATGACTACGCCAACATCTCCTACACCTCCGGCACCACGGCAGACCCCAAGGGAATCCTGCTTACGCACCGCAACTACACTGCAAACGTAGAGCAGGCAGACTCTGTGGTGCGGGTAAACCAAGGGGAAGTGATGCTCATCATCACCCCGCTTGACCACTGTTTCGCCCACGTCTGCGGAATGTACGTCATGATGTACAACGGCGGCAGCATAGCCACCGTCCCGGGCGGCAAGAACGCAGTCACCATGCTCCGCAACATCCCCATGGCAATACGCGAGGTCCGTCCGCACCTTATGCTCAGCGTACCGGCCATCTCCCGTAACTTCCGCAAGAATATCGAGGCCGGGGTCAAGAAAAAGGGACCAGCGGTGCAGAAGCTCTACAACTTCGCGCTCAAGAACGCAATCGCATACAACAGGGAGTATTACAACATGGGCCGTCCCGCCTGGAAGCTCTGGTGGCGCGCTCCCATCAAGGCCCTTATGGACAAACTTGTGTTCAAGGGCATAAGGGAAAGCTTCGGCGGCCGCCTGAAGTTCTTCGTGGGAGGCGGCGCTCTGCTTGACATAGAGCTCCAGAGATACTTCTGCGCCATTGGAATGCCCATTTTCCAGGGCTACGGCCTTTCAGAGGCCACCCCCGTAATATGCTCCAACGCCATGGGCCACGCCCGTTTCGGCTCCTCAGGCCGCACGGTTCAGCCAATGGACATCAAGATCTGCGACGAGAACCACGAAGAACTCCCTGTGGGCCAGACAGGAGAAATAGTCATCCGCGGAGAGAACGTAATGGCCGGCTACTGGAAGAATCCCGAGGCTACGGCCTCCACCGTGGTAGACGGCTGGCTCTATACCGGAGACCGTGGCTATCTGTGCAAGGAAGATCCCCGCTACCTGTATGTAACGGGCCGTTTCAAGAGCCTCCTCATTTCCTCAGACGGAGAAAAATATTCTCCCGAGGGCTTCGAGGACAGCCTTGCAGACGGTTCACCCTACATAGACGCTTCCGTGCTGTACAACAACCAGAGCCCTTATACCATAGTGCTCGTGGTCCCTGCCAAGGCGGCGCTGGAAGAGGCAGTAAAGGCAAAGGGTATCAATCCTTCTTCCGAGCAGGGCCTTAAGGCTCAGCTTGACATAATACAGGCAGAGGTAGACTCCTACCGCGCAGGCGGCCGCCATGCGGGCCTTTTCCCGGAGAAGTGGCTCCCCGCCGCCATCGTTGTGTGCAACGAGCCCTTCACTGAGCAGAACGGCATGCTAAACAGCACCTCCAAGATGGTGCGCGGCAAGGTAGAGAAGTTCTATGCCTCCCGCATAGAGTTTGCAATGACTCCCGAGGGCAAAGCCCTGTATAACGAACAGAATCTACAATCACTTAAATAACAATAAATTATGACTAAGACCGCATCCAGTAAGAGCTACGCACCCGCAATTGCGGTATGCTTTGCTTTGTTCTTCATGATCGCCTTCGTCACCAACCTCGCCGGATCTATGGGCGTGGTTGTGACCAACCAGTTCGGCGCCAGCAAGGCCCTCAGCCAGCTCGGCACCCTCGCCAACTTCATCGCCTATGCCTGCATGGGTATCCCCGCCGGTCTCATCCTCAAGAGAAAGGGCTACAAGTTCACCTCCCTCCTCGCCGTAATCGTCGGCCTCGTGGGAATCGGCATCCAGTTCCTTTCCGGTTATTTCGAGTCATTCGGAGTTTATGTGGCAGGCGCATTCGTCGCCGGTTTCTCGATGTGTATGCTTAACATCGTTGTGAATCCTATGCTCAACACCCTGGGAGGCGGCGGCAACAAGGGCAACCAGCTCATCCAGTGGGGCGGCTCCTGCAACTCCATCGGAGGAACCATCGCTCCTGTGTTCGTAGGTTGGCTCGTAGGCGGAAGCATCGCAGACGCTACAGTTGCCAAGGCGGCTCCTGTGATGATCGTGGCAATGGCAATCTTCGCCATCGCATTCGTGGTCATCCTGCTTACCAACATCCCCGAGCCCCATATGGAGACTCCTGAAGAGAAGGCCGCACGCCTTGCCGGCACAGCCCCCAAGGACCCTCACAGCCCTCTTTCATTCCGTCACTTCGTGCTCGGCGCCATCGCCATCTTCTTCTATGTGGGTATTGAAGTCGGTATCCCCAACACCGCCAACGTATACTTCTCCGGCCTTGATTCCGTAGGTCCCGCCCTCACCGGAACCATGATCGGCGCATACTGGTTCTGCATGCTTATCGGCCGTCTCATCGGCGCACCCATCGCCGGCAAGGTCAGCAGCAAGAGCATGCTCTTCTTCACCTCCGCGCTTGCTATCCTCTTCCTGGTCTGCACCATCTTCATCCCTCAGACCGTTACCATCAAGATAGGCGAGAACCAGATCCCTCTGTCGCTCATCTTCATCATCCTCTGCGGCCTTTGCACCTCCGTTATGTGGGGCTCTATCTTCAACCTCTCCGCAGAGGGCCTCGGAAAATATACCGCAGCAGCTTCCGGTATCTTCATGACCCTCGTCTGCGGCGGCGGTATCATCCCGTTCTTCCAGAACCTCCTTGCAGACAAGGTCGGCTCCATCCAGAGCTACTGGCTCATCATCGCCTGCCTGGTCTACCTCATTTTCTATGCTCTGAAGGGCAGCAAGAACGTCAACAAAGACATCCCCGTAGAGTAGCAGAGCCATGGACAAACCTTACGTATTGGGAATCGACATAGGCGGTCAGACCGCCAAATGCGGAATAGTGAACGCCCGCGGCGAGGTCCTGGCCCAGACCATCCTCGTCTCCAACAAGCACGAAGACGCCCCCTCTTTCGTAGAGGCGCTGGCCCAGACGCTCAGGAAGCTCATTGCAGACGCCGGCCTTGAAGGCCAGGTGCAGGGCATAGGCGTAGGCGCCCCCAACGGCAACTACTACACCGGAGAAATCAAGCAGGCTCCCAACCTGTCCTGGGCGCACGAGGGCAACGTTCCCTTTGCAGCCATGCTCTCAAAGGCAATGGGCGGCATGCCCGTAGCCCTTACCAACGACGCCAACGCCGCCGCGGTTGGAGAAATGACCTACGGTGCCGCAAAAGGCCTCAAGAACTTCATCATGATTACCCTTGGCACCGGAGTTGGCAGCGGTATCGTCATTGACGGCAAGGTGCTTTACGGCCACGACGGCTTTGCCGGCGAACTTGGACACACCTGCGCCGTGCGCGGCGGACGCCGCTGCGGCTGCGGCAAGCTCGGCTGCCTTGAGGCCTATTGCTCCGCCATCGGAGTGGCCCGCACCGCCGTTGAGTGGCTGGACCAGCACCCCGAGGAGTCCTCGCTGCTCCGCCTTCGCGAGAACGTCACTTCAAAAGATGTCTACGAGGCCGCAAAGGCAGGGGACAAGATGGCCCTTGACATCTTCGAGTACACCGGCACCATCCTGGGCCGCAGCTTCGCCGATTTCATAGCCTTCTCCTCTCCCGAGGCCATAGTGCTGTTCGGCGGACTTGCCCGTTCCCGCGAGTTCCTCACCGCCCCCATCCTTGAGTCCATGAACGAGAATGTCCTGCCTCTGTGGAGGGACAAGGTGAAGCTCCTTTACTCAAGCCTTTCCGAGTCCGATGCCGCCATCCTCGGCGCTTCGGCCCTTGCTTGGAATCTATAATTCTGTTTAATTATCAATAATTTAATGAAAACCTACAAATTCTTCTTCATGCTCGCCGTCGGTGCCGCTATAGTAGCCTGCACCCCCAAGCCGGCAGAGCCTGCAGTGGACGGTGAAGATACCGCCCAGGCCGTAAAAACCCTTAAGGACTACACACCTACCAAGGCCGAAATCGATACTGTCAGCTACCTTATCGGCGTCAACTTCGGAAGCTTCATCAAGGGATATGACTTTGGTGACGTGAACTATTCCAAAGTGATTGCAGGTATCAAGGACTTCGTTGCCGCAAAGGGCGACATGCGCGATCCTGGTTTCAACGACCAGTTCAAGGTGGGTCCCGACCAGATCAACCGCGTATTCAACGCCTATCTTGAGAAGAGGCACAACTACAAGCTCCTCGCCAACAAGGAAAAAGGCGAGAAGTTCCTCGCTGCCAACGCCAAGAAGGAAGGCGTACAGGTAACCGAGAGCGGCCTCCAGTACAAGATCATCGAGCCCGGTAACCCCGACCTCAAGCCCGCAGATACCGATACCGTAGAGGTGCGCTACAAGGGCACCCTCATTGACGGCACCGTATTCGACGAGACCGCAGAGGGCGCAGATCCCGCACGCTTCACCCTTAACGCAGTGGTAAAGGGTTGGACCGAAGGCCTCCAGCTCATCGGCGAGGGCGGCAAGATCCAGCTCTTCGTTCCTTCAGACCTCGCATACGGCGAGCAGGGACGTCCCGGCATCGATCCCAACTCCGTCCTTATCTTCGACGTAGACCTTCTCAAAGTCGGCAAGGCTGCTCCTGCAGCTCCCGCAGCAGAGTAATCGGTACGCGATTTACAAAACAAATCCCCGGAAGGCGCGAGCCGACC
>JAGCCD010000168.1 GCA_017651785.1 Bacteroidales bacterium | reverse complement strand
TTAGTCTGCCCTATTTTGAGATAGAAACCAGTCAGCAATTTGGAGATATTTTGAAGATGATGGGCATCCAAAAGATAGTGTTGTCCAATATGGCCAATAAAACGGTGGACGCCGGTGATAATATTCTTCAAGTAGCAAACATAACCGTTGACGAGGATGGTTCAGAGGCCGCAGCTGTCTCTGTAACGATTCGAGACGCTGGGGATATTGATATGTCAAAATATATAGAATTCAACTGCAATCATCCATTTTTGTTCGTAATCACCGAGAACACCACCGGAGCCATCCTGTTTATGGGGTGCTATAAATAGTTGGCGCGAATAATACAAAAAGAACGGCTCAGATTGCTCTGAGCCGTTCTTTTTGTGTCTAAGCCGATTAGAAGCGGTACTGCACTGCAAATGCTGCAACCTGGTTGCCCTTGAGCCAGTAGTAACTGCCGTCCAGGCCAATGTGGCTGCCGATATCGATGCCGAAGCCGGACTTCCAACCCATTCCGAAGCGGGTGGCAAGCGAGTTGTATCCGAAGAGGGGACCTGCGTGGAAATGACCCTTAACGCCCTCGGGACCGATGACAACACCAATCTCGGGAGCGGCATAGGTTGCGAAGCTGGGGAACATCTTAAGGGGAACAAGGCTGGCAAATACCTCTCCGCCGTAGGAGAAGGATACGAAAGCGGCAGGGTTGTAGTTGCGTACGCCGTATGCAATACCTACACCGGGATTCTCGAGGATGGATTCCATCTCGTGGGTAACACCGGTTACGCTGACGGAAACATAGTTGAAAAGGCCTCTCTGTGCAAATGCACCCGTGCATGCGAGCATCAAAGCAGCGATAACAATTAACTTTTTCATATCTGTAGAAATTGATAAATAATAATCAATCCAAGCTAAAAAGGATTGACAAAGGTAAGAATTATTCTGTATATTTGTAACATGTCATTCGTACACCTACACGTCCACACCCAGTATTCGATACTGGACGGTTTATCAGACATAAAGAAGCTTTTCGCCCGCGCCCGCGAGCTCGGAATGCCCGCCCTGGCCATCACAGACCACGGTAACATGTACGGAGTCAAGGAGTTCCTCCGCTGGGCTTTCGACAAATCAAACAAGCGTCCGGACGGCTCCCTGATAGTAAAACCCATAGTTGGATGCGAGGTTTACGTTACCCAGCACTACGACAACCATCTCAAAGACAACGACCACAAAAAATACTACCACCTCATCCTCCTGGCAAAAAACTACAACGGCTACAAGAACCTCATGAAGATTGTATCCAACGGCTTCATAGAGGGAATGTACTACAAGCCAAGGGTAACTCACGAGGTTCTGGAAAAGTACCACCAAGACCTCATCTGCTGCTCCGCCTGCCTTGCCGGAGAAATCTCAAAAGACCTTATGGCGGGAGACTACGAGGCGGCAAAAAAGGCCGTAGAGTGGCACCGGAGCGTATTTGGAGAAGATTACTACCTTGAGGTAATGCTCCATAAAACCGAGGTGGAAGGCCTGCCCCCGGAGGCATACGACAAAATATACGAGGTCTACCGTCAGCAGTCAATCGTAAACCAGGGCATCTTCTCCCTTGCAGAAGAATACGGCATCAAGGTCGTCGCCACCAATGACGCCCACTTCATCAACAAAGAAGACGGCCCCGTGCACGACCGCCTTATCTGCCTCACCACAAACGCCAACATATCAGACCCCAAGCGCCTTCGCTACACCCAGCAGGAGTACATCAAGTCCGAGGAGGAAATGGCCGCCCTGTTCCCGGAACACCCTGAGGTTCTGGAACATACGCTCGAGGTAGCAGAAAAGGTAGAGGCCTACTCCATAGACCGCCCGCACGTCCTTCCCAAGTACGAGATAGACCCGAAATTCCTCGCCGTCATAGACAACAAGCTGGAGCAGTACAAGAACGTGATTGACGAGGGCCGCTACAGCATCACCAAAGACAAAGCCACAGGCAGGGAGATACGCGAGTACCGCGGAGACGCCTTCTGCCAGTCCGTCGCATACCTGTGCGAACTCTGCTACCGCGGAGCGCACGCACGCTACGGCGAGTCGCTCACCGAGGAGCAGCAGGAGAGGATAGACTTCGAGCTCAAGACCATCAGCAAGATGGGCTTCCCGGACTACTTCCTCATTGTGCAGGACTACATCGCCGCCTCGCGAAAGCACGGCTACCTGGTTGGGCCCGGAAGAGGCTCCGCCGCAGGGAGCGTTGTTGCGTACTGCCTGGGTATCACCAACTTAGACCCCATCAAGTACAACCTCCTGTTCGAGCGCTTCCTCAACCCGGACCGCATCTCGATGCCCGATATCGACGTAGACTTCGAGAATCTGGTAGACTCGCACGAATACGTAGAAAAAACATACGGCAAAGACCACGTGTCCCGCGTCATCACCTTCGGCACAATGGCCGCCAAGAGCGCCATAAAGGACGTTGCGCGCATAAGCGAGGTGAGCATAGACGAGTCTAACCGCCTGAGCAAGATGATTCCTGACCGCCTGAGCGAGCGCAAGGAGAAGGAATACCCCTTCAACCCCAAGCTGGACGAGCTCAAGCCCGGCTTCAAGGTGGTCGAGAAAGAGGTTGAGGTAGAGGTTAACGGTCAGAAAGTCAAGCAGAAACGCACCTTCCAGAAGGGTATGGAAGACGTGGACGTAAAGATCACCCTCGCCAATTGCTACCGCCTTGTCCCCGAGCTCCGAAATGAGCTCGAGAACGGCCCCGACATAAACAAGGAAGTCCTTCAGTACGCCCTCAAGCTGGAGGGTTGCGTGCGTCAGGTAGGTATGCACGCGTGCGCCACCATCATAGGCCGCGGCAACCTTACGGACTACATTCCCATCTGCCTGAGCAAAGATAAAGACACGGGCAAAGACGTCTGGACCTCCCAGTACGACGGCCACTACATAGAAGACGTGGGTATGCTCAAGATGGACTTCCTGGGCCTCATAACCCTGTCCATCATACACGAGACGCTCCGCAACATCAAACAGCGCCACGGAATAGATATCGACATAGAAGCCATCCCCATAGACGACAGGGAAACGCTTGAGCTGTACGGCAGGGGAGACACCACCGTTGTGTTCCAGTTCGAATCCGAGGGCATGAAAACCTGGCTGCAGCGCCTCAAGCCCGAACGTTTCGAAGACCTCATCGCTATGAACGCCCTCTACCGTCCCGGTCCCATGGACTATATCCCGGACTTCGTAGAGCGCAAACAGGGCGTACAGAAGATAGAATACGATCTTCCGGAAATGGAGGAGTTCCTCTCCGAGACATACGGCATCACGGTCTATCAGGAGCAGGTCATGCTGCTGAGCCGCAAGCTCGCATCCTTCACCAAAGGCGAGGCGGACCGCCTGCGCAAGGCAATGGGAAAGAAGAAGATAGACGAGATGATGGTGCTCAAGGACAAGTTCATGACCCAGGGCCAGGCCAACGGCCACCCGGAGAAGGTCCTGGACAAGATCTGGAAAGACTGGGAAAAGTTCGCCCAGTACGCCTTCAACAAGTCGCACGCCACCTGCTATGCGTGGGTCAGCTATCAGACCGGCTGGCTCAAGTGCCATTACACCGCCGAGTTCTTTGCCGCCAACCTCTCCTGCAATCTCTCCAATATGGACGAGATAAAGAAGATAATGGCAGACTGCAAGCTGCACGACATAAAAGTGCTGAACCCCGATGTGAACGAGTCCGAGAACCGCTTCACCGTAAACCGCGAGGGCCATATCCGTTTCGGCCTGGGCGGCCTGAAGAACTTCGGTTCCAACGTGGTTGACGCGATTATCGCAGAACGTGCAGAAAACGGCCAGTTTGCAGACATATTCGACTTCGTGGAGCGCATGGCCGAGAGGAGTGCAAAAGACTCAAAATCGGTCGTTATTACTCCCAAATCGGTGGAAATTCTCGCCCTTGCGGGAGCGTTCGACTCGTTCGGCCTGCGCCGCAGCCAGTTCTTCGCCCCCGGGCAGAGCGGAGACCGCTTCATAGACGAGCTCACCCGCTATATGGACCTCTTCAAGGCCGACAAGATGGACAACAGCCTCTCCCTCTTCGGAGAAGTGGAGGAAATGAAGCCCAAGCGCCCCGCCATTCCGCCGGCACCGGAAGAAGAGAACACCCTTGCCCTGCTGCAAGAAGAAAAGAACTACGTGGGAATGTACCTCAGCTCCCACCCGCTGGACAAGTATTCCTTTGAGATAGAGAACTTTACCAACCTCTCCGCTGGCCGCATAGGGGAGAAGATCCAGGAGTGCGAAAAAGAGAAGACCAAGTACAGCGCCTCCGTAGCCGGCATTGTGACCGACGTTAAAACAATGACCACCAGGTCCGGCTCTCCCGGCGCCCGGGTCACCATAGAAGACTATAACGGCCACTACGAGTTCGCCCTGTTCGGCAAAGACTATGAGGCATACATGGCCTACATGAAGCCCAACGAATACCTCTACATACAGGGCGATATAGACGAACGCTACTTCCTCAAGCCCGAGGAGCGCGCCCAGGGCAAAACGGCCCCTTACACCCTCAAGATCAAGAAGGTATTGCTCCTGGGCAACGTGGCAGACACCTTTATTTCCGGCCTCACGCTGGAGGTGGACACCAAACTTCTCAGCGCAGAGTTCAGGAAGCGCCTCACCGGACTCCTGCGGGAGTTCTCCGGAAAAACGCCTCTCTCCATCCTCCTCGTAGACCAGGAATCGGGCTACAGGCTGGACTTCCACTCAAAGAAGTTCTCGGTAGACGTTACAAACGAGTTCATCCACAAAGCACAGCGTCTCGGCCTCAGTTATTCGGTACAGAAAAAGCCGGCGTAGCAGTGCAAGATTCCCCCGCCCGAGGGATTATAAAGACATGAAACGCACCTATATCTTACTTGCGGCCGTTTTGCTTTGCTTTCCGGCAGCAGCCCAGCACTTCGATCCCGAACATCGCCACTCAATAGAGGTCTCTACCGGTTTACCCCCAATCCATACCTTTATGCTCGGCTCCGGCAATAACTATCGGATGATGAACGGAGTACGGGAAAACCACCCTCTCCGCGCCTGCATAAACCTCGGCTACACCTATGCCATAAACGAGAAATGGGATTTCAATTTCATGGTAGACCTGGCCCAGGACTATTACAGGCAGGAGTTCTACCCAAAGATTCACGATGCTACGGAGCAGACCCCGTATCCTGAATTCGACTTCAAAGCAGAGCCCACGGTAAAGAGCGGCGTAAACCTCTGGCCTTCGTACATGATAGATTTCCGATGGAAATGGTATCGCACCGATGCCGTGCGCCTGTATTCTTCCTTCGGTCTCAGCTATCTTCCCTGGGTCTGGCCCATATTCCCCAATATCTCACCCATTGGCGTCAACTTCGGCCGGAATCATTTCTACGGAGTGGCAGAATTCACCCTAAGCACCTCTGCAACCTTCCTCCTAGTAGGCGCGGGATACCGATTCTAGGCGGTATAACAAAGCAAAGGGCAGCTCCTTTTGGGAACTGCCCTTTAATTATAATCTGTCTGCGGATTATTTCTTCACTACGGCCTTCTTGGCAAGACGGCGGGTGCTGTCGTACATGACAGGTGTACCGATCATGATGGAAGCGTAGGTTCCAACGAGAACACCGAGGCACAGGGCGACGGACAGACCCCTGATGGACTCACCGCCGAAGATTGCGATTGCAAGCATAGGCAGGAGGGTTGATACGGAGGTGTTGACCGTACGGGTGAGAGTCTGGTTGAGGGACTTGTTCACCATATCCTTGAAGTTGTCGTTGGGATGCAGGCCGAGGTTCTCGCGGATACGGTCGAATATAACCACGTTATCGTTGATGGCGTAACCGATGATGGTAAGGATAGCTGCGATGAACGTCTGGTCTACGTCGAGGTTGAACGGCAGGATGCCGCTGAACAGCGAGAAGAAGCCGATAAGGATGATAGCGGTATGTGCCAGTGACACAACGCCGCCAAGACCCCAGTTCCAGCCCTTGAATCTCCATGCAATGTATGCGAAGATGATGAGGAGGGCGAGGAGAACGGAGATGATTGCAGAGCGCTTGATGTCGCTTGCGATGGAAGCGCCAACCTTGTCGGAAGAAATGATACCGTTGGGGTTGTTTGCGGTATCCTTGAAGTCCTCTATGGTGATATCGCCGGCATAGAAGCCCTTGAGGGCGTCGAACAGCATGCCTTCGATCTCTGTATCTACGGAGGAAGATTCGTCCTTTACCTTGTAGGAGGTGGTGATCTTCATCTGGGACTCGCCACCGAACTGCTTCACCTCAACGGAAGACTCGGGATCTGCTGCGTTGAACGTGTTGTTCACTGCTGCACGGATCTCTTCTGCGGTGACACCCTGGTCGAAACGTACGACATATGTACGGCCTCCGGTGAAGTCTACACCATAGGTAAAGCCCTTGATGAAGATGCTGCCCAGAGAGATGAGGATGAGAGCGCCGGAGATGATGTAAGACCATTTGCGGGCCTTGATGAAGTCGAAGTTGGTGTTCTTGAGGAAGTTCTTGGACCACTCCCACTCGAAGGTCATACCCTTGCCCTTGTTCACGCGGTCGTCGATGATGAGACGGGTGATGAAGATGGAGGTAAGGACGGAAGTAATGATACCGATGATGAGCGTGGTAGCGAAGCCCTTGATGGGACCTGAACCGAAGGCGAACAGCACCAGACCGGTGAGGAGGGTGGTCACCTGACCGTCGATAATGGCGGAGTAGGCGTTCTGGTAACCGTCGTGCACGGCCTTGCCAAGGCCCTTGCCGGCCTTGAGCTCTTCCTTGATACGCTCATAGATAATAACGTTGGCGTCCACTGCCATACCCAGTGTCAACACCAAACCGGCGATACCGGGCAGGGTGAGGACGGCGCCGAAGGAGGCGAGGGTACCGAAGAGGAGGATAACGTTGGTAAGCAATGCCACATCTGCTACCAGACCTGCGCCCTTGTAGAAGAGCACCATATACAGGAGGACGAGCAGGAATGCGATAAGGAAGGAGATCAGACCCGCGCGGATGGACTCTGCACCCAGGGAAGGACCTACCACCTGCTCCTGAACGATTGTTGCAGGGGCGGGAAGCTTACCGGACTTGAGAACGTTGGTAAGGTCGGTAGCCTCTTCCATGGTGAAGTTGCCGCTGATTTCGGAAGAACCTCCGGTGATCTCGCTGTTAACGGTAGGATAGGAATATACCGTACCGTCAAGCACGATGGCTATCTGCTTGCCGATGTTGTCTTTGGTGAGGCGGGCCCAGATGTTGGCGCCCTCGGCGTTCATGGTCATGGAAACGGTGGGGGAGCCGCCGCGGCGGTCGTTTGTGGTGACACGTGCGTCGGTAACCACGCCGCCGTCCAGAGGAGCCTTGCCGTCACGGCTGGAAGACTTGATGGCGACGAGCTCGAAGATGTTGTCTGCCTGCATATACTCGCTGGGCTTCACGCTCCACATAGGGCGGAACTCGGCGGGGAAGAGGGCTGCAACCTCGGGCATTGCGAGATACTTGTTCACTGCTGCGGTGTCTGCTGCGGCTGCGTAGCCGATGCAGGCATTGCCGCGGTAGTTGGAGGGCTGCAGGACGGCGAAGAGGGGATTGGCCTTGCGGTATGCGTCAAGGTTGTCCGTGGTCTCGCTGGTGGACTGCAGTTCCTCTGATACGAGGTCGGTCTGCGCCTCCGTTTCCTCTGCGGGAGCTGTCTCTACGGCTGCATACTTTGCGAGCAGGGCGTTTGCCTCCTGGAGATAGGGGGTAATCTCTGCTGCGTCGAATGTTGTCCAGAACTCGAGGGATGCGGTGCCCTGGAGGAGCTTACGCACACGCTCGGGCTCCTTTACACCGGGGAGCTCAACGAGGATACGGCCGCTGTTGCCGAGCTTCTGGATGGAAGGCTGGGTAACGCCGAAGCGGTCGATACGGTTGCGCAACACATTGAAAGAGTTGGAGATGGCGCTCTCTGCCTCGTCCTTGATGACGGCGATGACCTGCTCGTCGGTGGACTCGGGCTTGATGCGGTCGCGCATCTCGTAGGTGCCGAAGATGCCTGCGAGGCGGGCGCCGCCGGAGACTTCCTTCCAAGCGTCTGCGAAGAGGGAGATGAAGTCTGACTGGGAACCGACCACACGGGACTTGGCAAGCTCTACAGCGCTAAGGAAAGCAGGATTCTGGCTATTGCCGGAAAGTGCCTTTACAAGATCTTCCAGCTGGACCTGCAGCATGACGTTCATACCGCCCTTGAGGTCCAGACCGAGGTTGATTTCCTTGGCCTTTACGTCCTTGAATGTGTATCCGAAATAAACTTTCTGGGAAGAGATGGAGTCTGTGTACCTTTTCTCTTCGATCTTTTTGAGGGAGTCGAGGAAAAATGCTTGATCCTCGGCGGCGACTTTCGCGAATTCGGGGCCCTGTGCGAATGCCTCGGCCCTTGCGGCTGCAGTCTTGGCGGCTTTCTTCTCCTGGATGGAGGTGATAGCCGTGAAGGAGAGCTGCCACAGGCAGGCGATTGCGAGCAGAATTGCTACGAGTCTGATTGCTCCTTTACTTTGCATAAATCTATCTTAATTTGAATTATTGTCCAAAATAGCTTGCAAAGATAGTACTTTTATATTAAAAAGAAAAAAGAATTGCTCTGAAAGGCCAATTTCGGCCGAAATGCGCGCGTTTGTATTTTCACAATAATCTCTTAACTTTGCGGAAATTAAAAAAACAACACACTATGGTCAGACGCATCGTTACCATCATCATTTCCCTCGTGGCCGCAGCGGCAGTCTATTCCTGCACAAGCGCCAATTCCATCAGCCCGGAAGGCTATGCGAACCAGGGATCCAAAACCGCATCGGAAAGCGCAGCCCTCTCCTCCTACGAACAGAAAGAAAAGCTGGAAGACACCGGCAAGGAACTCCTTGACCTGCTGGACGAGGAGAACTGGGAAGATACCGCAGACTTCTTCAAAGAGCTTGCAGAGCACTTCGCAGAGCTTGACGAAGACGGAATGGAGGCCTTCGAGGAGTGGTCAGAAGAAATGGAAGATGAAATAATGGACAAGAAGGCCAGGGGCGGCAAAATGACTATCAAGCGCACCGCCGCCTTCTCCAGGATCAAGAAAGGCACCTTCAAGGAAGACGACGGTTACTTCGAGTTTACCCCGGGCGGCAGCAGCATCAAAGTCATCACCTACGTGAACGGCAAAACCGTCACCATTACCGTGACCAACGGCGCAGAGAGCAAGGCATATGAGGTGTACAGCGAGCACTGGGAGTCCTCAAGCGACTGGGACAAGAAGTATTACGAAGGCGAGGAATACGAAGAATGGGACGAGACCGACTACGTGAAAATCCCCAGCTGGATCAATATCGAAGTCAAGGAAGGTATGACCGTGCGCGCCAACTGGAAAGCGAACTTCAAGTTCACCGACTCGGACGGCGACGGCAAGATAGACCTTGAGAAAGACAAGGCAGAGATAGACACCGAGATCAAGGCCGCGGGCTACACCGCCGCAGCAGCAGAGAAATATTACGTACAGAAAGGCGAGTCCTTCGCCTCCGCCAGCGCATCTTTCTACAAGGGCAGCAAGCTTCTTGTTGCCGCCGCAGCAGAGGGCTCAGCAGAGGTAGAGGGCGATATGGAAGACGGCTACAAGGTAACGGATCCCAAAAAGGTCAAGGGTGCGATAGACATCCTTGGCAAAGTACAGGCAAAAGGCACCATAGACTACGAAGAGGCCCTTTACCTGGAAGAGAAGCTGGATCCGTACGACAGCGAGGATAAATACGCCCGCAACCTTGCCAGGCTGGAAGAGTGCATCGATGTGGCAATCTACTATGACAAGAAGGGCGGCAAGCAGGCCTGGATTGGCCTGGAGCCTTTCTACAACGACAGGAGCGGAAAGTGGGGCTACGACACCGTAGTCCGCTTTGCAGACGGCTCGTCATACACAATGGAAGAGTTCTTCAACGAAGATAACTTCCGCTCCCTCCTCAGGGCTCTCGAGAGCTGGCAAAAAGACCTGGAGTATTATTACGGCGAATTCAAATAGCAGATTTTTCCGCCATCCCTTTCGGTCTGTGCTTGTCCTCCTGGGGCTTCTGATTCCCGGAGCGGTACACGCACAGACCGATTCATTGACTCTTGAAGAGTCGGTGCTCGTTGGCCGCAGGAACCAGTCTGTAATAGAGGTATCCCCCTCGGGAGCAAGCCTTCAGACAGACCGGCTCAAGGCCATGCCCATGCTTCTGGGAAGCTCGGATCCGGTGCGTCTGGCCCGCTACCTTCC
>JAGCCD010000167.1 GCA_017651785.1 Bacteroidales bacterium | reverse complement strand
TCAACAAGAACTTCAGCAACCTCACACACAATAACTCCTACGAGTTCGTGAAGATTATCGTGGGTGTGAGCTACGGGACAGACATTGCCAAGGTGCGCGAGGTGCTGGTTGAGGCTATGCAGCAGATGCGCACCAAAGACTCCTACGGCCGCGAAGTAGTCGACCCCAAGAAAGGCATCTACGTAGCATTCGACTCGTTTGACGAAAGCGCCGTAAATATCGCCGTGAAGCAGTACATCCTCGTGGCCGAGCACATCGCTTACGTAGACAAAGCCAAGGAGGTCATTTACGACGCCCTCAATTCTGCAGGAATCTCAATCCCCTTCCCGCAGAGGGATATCCATATCGTTACGGGGGAATAACCCTTCCCTACTTCACATCAGCCTCATACTCTATCTTCTGACCCGGAACTAAGCGGGAGCAGGAGATGGAGAGGCTGGGGGTGGAGGAGACGGAGGGGTTGGGGACCTTGACCCAGAGGGAGTCGCCGGGCATAAGGTTGCGGAGGTTGTAGTCGCCCTTAACGCCGTCCACGTCAACAAAGGCATCGTAGTAGATGGGGGCCACTCCGGTATTTGCAACGCAGACGGAAGCGCCATCCCCTGCTTTTACGAGGAAGTCTTTGATACAGAATCGATAGCCCATAGACTGTGAGGCTTCTACGATTCGAGGCCATTTCTGGAAGCCGGGCTGGTCGTTGCCTATGATGAAGGTGAGGTGATACTTTGCCACTTCGTCCTCGAAGATGCGGCCGTGAAGGCCTTTGCGGTCCAGGCAGTGTTTCTGGTCGTAGTCTGTATAATAGCTGAATTCGCCTCCGCCGGGAGCCGTCTTGTAACGGTCGGCGCCGAAAAACATCCAGCCGTCGTGGTTGTAGCCGTCGTGGTCCTCGCACATGAAGGAGTCGTCGAAGTTGCCGAACTGTACCCCCAGCACCTCGGGCATATCCGTAAAAGGGCCGTATTTACTGTCTGCGGCGTCGATGGAGATGAGCCAGGGGGTGTTGATGAACCATTTGCCCATGGCGGTAAGGAACTCTGCCTGAAACTCCTTTGATGGGAATGTGCGCCCCGGAATGAAGGGACCGTCGTAGATGTGGTACTCTGCCCAGAGGCCGAAGCCAGTCTCAAGGAAGGCGATGCGGGGGTCGTTGTCGTACCTGTCTGCAAACCGGCGGTAGAACTCCATATGGAAGCGCTGGAGCTCGGGGTGGCGCCAGTCGGGGAATGTGGTGTTGCGGCCTTCCGACTTGCCCTTGGTCTCTTCATAATCCGGCAGAGCCTTGATGTAGGCCGGCACGGCGCAGCTCTTTCCGGGATACGTGTACCGGAAGCGCAACACGGCCTGATGGCCCCTGGACGCCACATCTTTAAGCACACGGTCCACTACCGACCAGTCGTAGATGTCTTTCTCCTTGCAGACATCGCTATACAGCATATATGAAAACTCGAGCTGATAGTAGTTTGACGGCACATCCCTGTCTCCAACCCAAAGGACTATACCGGTCATTGGCTGGACGCCTGTGAGCTCGCTAAAAAGCGGCACGCGGACATAATCTGATGACTGCTCCGGCTGTTGATCATCCGGCTGTTGCTCTTCGTGCTGCTGCGCAGGACGGCAAGAGACAAACGCCAGCAACGCCAACGAAAGGGATAAGGATAAAAGGTTTTTCATACCGATCCGTCTAACTGATGCAAACTTAATCAATTCCGGCCAAAAACAAAAAACCTCCCTGCAAAAAGCGGGGAGGTAATTCCAAAAGACTTAACTGTTTACTCGGGCATCTGGGCGCCGTAATCGGCAACCTTGCCAAAGAGGTCTTTTGCCTTTTCCCAGGGATACTTGTTGCAGTACATACTGGGGCGCACGATCTCCGAGCCCTGCTGGTTGAGACCGAACATACGGTTGACCTGGTTGGCGGCGGAGTTGGCGTTGTAGCTCTGGGACTGGATGACCTTAAGGCTCATAAAGCCCTCAAGATACGACTTGTCTATTGCGTTGATGAAGGCGTCGTTGCCGCCGGGAAGCTCCATATTTCCCTCGAACTTGGGGCCGATCTGCTCAGCTTCCTCGATACGGGCGGCGGGCACGGAGATGGAGGCCACTCCGGGAGCGGCGATCTCAAGATCGCGCCTGTTGGCGAAGAAATAATTGTCGTAGAGGCTGTTCTGCTTCAGGGACTCCATAGACTTGTTGCTCTCGTAGTAAACCCTTTCTACACCGCAGTTGCTGTTACATCCGAAGATATTGTTGTAGCAGTTTACGGTTCTGATGCCGTTCATAAAGCGGAAGCCCTGTCCCATATCTTCCAGAGCCTTGGTGCGGGTCCAGGTGAAGAGGACGGTGTTGTGATGGAAATCGAAGGTGACCTGCTCTATGTCTGCATCTTTCACGTTGCCCTTAACCTGGCAGGCAGAGTAGCGGCAGGCGATGAAAACGTTGTTGCAGACCTCGATGTGGCCCTTGCCCATAAGCGCCTGGATACCGTAGTCGCGGCAGTTCACAAAGATGCAGTTTGCAATCCTTACATTGCCCTCTACATCCATATGCAGGCCGTATTCGTCTCCGTTTGCATAGCCGACTTTAGGGCAGGCCGGCATTGCGCCGGGCTCTATGAAACGGCCGGTGAGGACACCGGTATTGGGGGTGCCGGTCATCTCGTCGTTCACATTGGGGGCGCAATAGAGGTTGTTCTCTCCGAAGTCGAAAACAAAGCCGTCAACCACAACGTCTCCAAGAGGGCCGCGGTAGTCGAAAGGCCTTCTTGCGTTGATGTTGAAGAGAGGGGCGCTGAATACCTGGTCTGTGGGCTGGAACTTGGTAACGTACTTGATGACGTCACGCTCGCTGAAGTCTGTGGAGAAACCGCCGTAGAAGCTGAGGAATTTACCCTTGTCGTTCTGACCGTTGCCGAACTGGCCCACCTCTATGTAACCGCGGTCCATATTGCCAAGGTAGTTGCCTTCTGCAACGAGGATGATGTCGTTGTCTTCTGCGGTATTGATGGCCTTCTGGAGGTCTTTCATAGCAGTTTCGGGGCTAAGGCCGTCTGCTCTGGCCGAGCCGGTGGAAACGCTCACGTAATAGGTTTTGCCAGCTTTGGAGGAAGAAGCGTACTTTGCTTCCAGAGCCTTTTCCTTAGCAGTTTCTTTGGCATTTTCCTTGGCTTTCTGTACGGTCTTGCGCGCCTCGTTACGGACGGCGCCCTGAACCTTGTTCTTGAGAGAGCTCAGGCTCTGGGCCTGAGCGGGCAGGAATGCGGCAAAGGAAACAGCCGCAGCAAGGAGAAATAAAGTAAACTTTTTCATGCCTTTATGTTTTGGTGTTAGTTTCTATGTTCCACAAATGTAGTAAAAAACGAAAAAAACGCAAATAACATTTCAACATCCGGGCCAAGATATGGGAATTATAGGTATATTTGCGTAAACGCAAGTTAACCATGGCAAACAATACATTCTCCCCCGTCGTCCTGCCCTATGCGCAGGATGCGCTTGCGCCCGTAATCAGCGCAGAAACAATCGCTTACCACTACGGCAAACACCTCGCCGCCTACATCAACAACCTCAATGCCGCCCTTCCCGGCAGCGGCCTTGAAGACCGTTCGCTTGAGGACATCGTACGCATAGCGGAGGGTGGCCTGCACAACAACGCCGGCCAGGTCCTCAACCACACCCTCTACTTCACCCAGTTCAAGCCCGCAGGCAATCCCTCCACCCCCACAGGAGTACTCCTGAGCGCTATTGAGAGGGACTTCGGCTCCTTTGACGCCTTCAAGGAAGAGTTCGAGAAGAAAGGCGCCGGCCTCTTCGGCTCCGGCTGGGTATGGCTCTCGGCAGAGCCGGACGGCAAGCTGGTAATTACCCAGGAGCCCAACGCCTGCAACCCCGTGCGCCGCGGCCTCAATCCCCTCCTCACCTTCGACGTGTGGGAGCACGCCTACTACCTTGACTACCAGAACCGCCGTCCCGCCCACCTCGCAGCCCTTTGGGAGATCGTAGACTGGGACGTGGTAGCAGCGCGTTACTGCAAATAAGATCGTTAAATAAAACAATGAATGCCGGCGGACAACCGGCATTTTTTGTTTCTAAGAAGCTTGCTTGAAGTGGATATCCAGCTGGGGGAACGGGAACTTGAAGCCCGCCTGGGGCAACTCCTTGTAAATGGCGTCGTTGATGCTGAAGTTCACGTCCCAGTAGTCGTCCCTTCGAACCCAGGCGCGAAGGAGGAACACCACGGCGCTGTCTCCAAGCTCCTTAACGGACGCAAAGGGATCTGAGGCGCCGGGGGTTGATGAATCCAGGATGCGGGGGTCTGCCTTTGCAAGCTCAACCAGCTTGGCCTCGCAGGCGTCGGCGTCTGTGCCGTACTCAAGGCTCACTGTCCAATCCAGACGGCGGAGAGGGTTGCGGGTGTAGTTGTTGATATTGCCGTTTGCCAGAGGGCCGTGGGGAATGGTGACGCTGCGGTTATCGGGCAGCGTGAGGCGGGTGCTCACGATGGACATCTCAGTAACGGTTCCCGCGTAGCCCTGCGCCTCAATGAAGTCTCCCACCTTGAAGGGTTTGAAGGCCAGGATTAGAAGGCCGCCGGAGAAATTCTGAAGGGTGCCGCTCAGCGCCATACCAAGCGCCACGCCGCCGCCGGCAAGCAGGGCCGCGATGGAGGTAGTATTGATTCCCAGCGTGCTTATTGTAATGACTATCAGCGCGATAGTAAGCACTACCGAAGTAAAGCTTGAGACGAATGAGGCAACGGTTTTATCCGTATTGCGGGACTCGAAGAGCTTGCGGAGCGCCTTCTTGGCGAGCCTGATGAGCCATATTCCAATTATATAAATAATAATGGCCAGCAGGAGCTTGAGGCCGAACTGTATGAGGTCTGTTCCTAGCTGGTGCAAAGCGGCAGACGGATCCGTGGCCAGGGCCTCGGCAAAACTGTCTGCGGCCTTTTTTACGGAGTCTACCTTGCTGACGTATTCTTCTGCGGGTATGACGGGTGTCTGAAGTAACATGGGGCAAAGTTAATCATTTTTTAGGCAGCTTTTATTGTATTTTTAGATTTAATGGTATATCTTTACATTTAATATACACATTTTTAACGCTTAAAAGAACCAATTCATAAAACCTTTTATTTATGCGTAAAACTCTATTGACCATTGTGTTGGCGCTGTTCACCGCATCGGCGCTCAATGCACAGGAAGAGCAGTACAACCAGTACGGCGTAAAAGTGGACATAGATCCCCTGGTGGCCGAGGCTCAGGACGGTATCCTGGTACTCCGCTCAAAATCAGACTCCGGTTACAAGATCTGGCTCGACAACCGCGTCCAGACAGACGGCGCAGTCTTCTTCGGCGAGCCCGAGTGGGCGGATGGCATAAGCAACGGTTTCTCCGTACGCCGCGCCCGTTTCGCCGTCAAGACCCAGATCAACAAAGACTGGTACGGTGAAGTGGATATGGATATGGCCGACGGCGAATTCGAGCTCAAGGACGCCATCATCCGCTACACGGGTCTGGAGCACTTCCAGTTCCAGGTCGGTAACTTCAAAGAGATCTTCTCCCTTCAGAGAAACAACTCATCACGTTACCTCCAGTTCATTGAAAGGCCTATGGTCTGCTCTGCCCTGGCACCTTCACGTTCCTTGGGATTCAATGCCAACTACTACAACAAGGGCATTTTCCTCAACCTCGGCGTACACGCCCAGGTAATCGCAGGCGCAGAAGAGCGCGGCTACGTAGAAGAGTCCAGCAAAGGCAAAGGTCCGGACGAGGGTCTTTCCTATACCTTCAAGGCCGTTTACCAGCCCGGCTGGAATAAAGACAACTGGGGCCTCCACATCGGCGGCGCCGTCTCCTACCGCAACCCCAAAACCTCGGACGAGACTTTCGGCAAGGCACGCTTCAGCACCCGTAACTCCACCTCTATCAACCGCAAGAAATACGTAGACACCGGAGACTTCGCATTCGACCATAACCTCCTATACACCGGCGAGTTGGCCGGTTATTGGAGAGGCCTTCGCGCAGAGGCTGTCTATATGGCCAACACCAGCTTCCTTCCCGAAAATGCCGGCACCAAGCAGTTCGGCGGATGGTATGTACAGGCCGGTTACCTCCTGTTCGGCGGCACCCAGCGCTACGACGGCGCAGGAGCCAAGTTCACCCGCGTCAAGAGGGGCCAGAAATGGGGCGACATAGAGCTTTGCGGACGCATTGAATATGTAGACCTCAATGCAGACCGTGCCCTCGCAGCCGCAGACCAGAAGATCATGGGCGGTTCCTGTATGGCATATTCGGCCGGCATCAACTACTACATAAACGACCACGTAAAGGTCCAGATCAACTGGCAGTACAACGACAACGACCGCTTCTCATCCGGTAAGGGCAACAAGTTCTACTGCGGACTTGACTCCGCCGGCAAGCCCACCAAAGATCCCTACAAGACCGTTGGAGCAGCAGGTGTAGACTACCAGATGGTAGCAATGAGATTCGAGATTGACTTTTAATCAAATCACTTAATAAATCATTCATCATGAAAAAGTTAGCATTCTTCGCCATTGCAGCCGCTATGGCATTCGTGGCCTGCAACAAAGACCCCGAAGTGATTAAACCCGACGATTCCAAAGATCCCGAGGAACAGACCGACCCCACTCCCGACAACCCCGGCGGACAGACTTCCGACGACCTTATGGCAACCCTGTGCATCAACGAGGTCTGCGGCGTGGTTGGTTACAAGAGCATAGAGCTTTACAACCCCACTTCCGCAGCAATAGACCTCGAGGGCGTATCCGTCTTCAAGAATGAGGCAGAGACCGCCACATGGACAGGTGAGGCAGGCAACAGCATTCCCTCCAAGGGCTTCTGGGTAATCACCTCCAAGAAGGAGTTCGACGAAATAACGGATGTGGCAAACGCAAAGGCGCTCGACAGCTTCTCCCCCAGTAAATCCCTCCTCCTTGTCCTGAAAGACAAGGACGGCAATGTGCTTGATACTTTCGACCGCGGCTGGACCAAGGCAGGCAATACTGAAATTGCGCTTCCCACCGCAGAAGGATCCTTCGCCCGCACCGAGGACGCTAAGAAAGAGTGGAAGGAGCTTTCCATCACCATTGGCGCCACCAACAAGGGAGCCACCGTTATCGGCGACATCAAGGACGTAGCAGAATAACCGGCCATGGCAGAACTTAAAATCGGCGAACAGAGCAAGCCCCGCTTCGAATTCCGCAGCTTCGGCCAGTGCTTCTGCAACGCCCACAAGCGTATGGCACGCCTCAGCGTCCCCGTGCCCGAGAAAGTGTGGGAGCGCCAGAGCGACGAGATCTACATCATCTCCGCAAAGAACGACATCAACAACACCAAGATCCGCGACGGCAAGATGGACATCAAGACCTATGTCCAGACCGTTGACGGCTTCGAGCAGTGGAACCCCCTAATGAAGGGAGAGTTCCCCATCAGCCGCGAGGTGCTTGAAAAAGAGGTCTTCCCCGCTTTTATGGTAGAAATGCCCAAGCTGGACAAGGACACCTACACCTTTGACGAGTTTATCGCAATGGTGAAGGCAAATCCCGACCTGGCGGCGGTACGCGTGCACAAGCAGCGTTTCGGCTACATGGTAAACAACACCATCTGCGAGGTTGGCAACGTGCTCATAAACGGCGCCAAGGTAGTCACCATCAACTCCGAGTCAACGGAGATAGAGGACATCAAGAAAACCGTGGCCGACTGCGGTCTTGAGGGCGTAGAGAACATCAACTACCTCCAGGCCATCAAGCGCGTCATCGGCATGAGCGACAAACCCTTAGCAAACGAGTAGGCAATGGCACAGGAAATCGAGAAAAAGTTTTTGGTGAAAGGTGACTTCAAGCCCGAGGCTTTCAAGGCCACCCGCATCACCCAGGGCTACCTTTCCAGCGTGCCCGAGCGCACCGTGCGCATCCGCGTGAAGGGAGAGAAGGGATTCATCACCGTGAAGGGCATAGGCAACGCCTCCGGCGCCGCCCGCTTCGAGTGGGAGAAAGAAATCCCCGTAGAGGACGTAAAAGCCCTCCTGGACCTCGCAGAGCCCGGCGTGATAGACAAGACCCGCTATCTTGTCAAGAACACCGACGGCAAGCACGTCTGGGAAGTGGACGAGTTCTACGGCGACAACGACGGCCTCACAGTGGCAGAAGTCGAGCTCGCAGACGAGAACGAGCCCTTCGACAAACCCGCCTGGCTTGGAGAAGAAGTAACCGGAGATCCCAAGTACTTCAACTCCATGCTTATGAAGAACCCCTACAAGAACTGGAAATAGTTTTCCTTTAAATTGAACCCGGATATGGCAGAACCTAAAACCCCGTCGGCCGCACAGCAGTTCGACCCGCTGGACATGAACAACTACAAGGTGGAGAAACTGCCCAAGATGCAGAAATCCAAATTCGAAGTATGGATGGCGCGTCTGGGAGGCCCTCTGGCAATCCTTGCCTTCGTGTGGATTTGCTGGTTCTGCCATATCGGTTTCATAGACAACCTGGACACGATCCATCTGGCCGCAACCGCCCAGAAACGTCTGGACGTGCTGGGGCCGGAGGGCTTCATCCGGGCAAATTACGCAATGCTGGCCATATTCGTGGCCAGTCTCATCCTCTGGATGACAGAAGCGCTCCCCAACTACCTCACGTCCCTCATCCTCATCCTGGGCGTGGTTCTGTTCGGGGTCACCACGCAGAAAGAGGCCCTCGCCCAGCTCGGTCACCCCGTGATGTGGCTCAATATCCTGAGCTTCGTACTGGCCTCAATGCTGGTCAAGACGCAGTTCGCAAAACGCCTGGCCCTCGCCTTCGTGATCAAGTTCGGCAAGAGTGCCAAAGGGGTGCTGTGGAGTTTCCTGGTCATAAACCTCGTGCTGTCCGCATTCATATCGGCCACAACGGTCAAGGCCACAATAATGCTCCC
>JAGCCD010000024.1 GCA_017651785.1 Bacteroidales bacterium | reverse complement strand
TCCGTCAAGCATATGAAAAAGTTAACACTAACCCTCGCACTTATCCTGAGCAGTTTGATGTCATTCTCCCAGACCAAAGATTCCGACGGCCACACTCTTGCAGCCCTCTGGAAAACCTACTACAAGGCAGAAAATGCCGACAAGCCACAAGACCAGGCGGCAGCCCTGGAGGCCATCAAGAAAGAGGCCGCCGGGCGCCATCTGGCCTGGGACTGGTACGACGCCGCGACACGCTATGTAGCGGTCCGCTCAAGCATAAACTGGAAAGACCGCTCCAACCTGACCAATGCAATGGAGAAGGAACTGGACGAGTTCGGCGAGCCCATAGCCGTCCTGTATCACCGCCTGTCCTCCTGGAGTAAAGACAAAGCCGCGGAATACGTCCGCACAAATAAGGAAAAGCTTCAGGGGTCCCGCAATCCGGAGTTTTACCCAAGGGGCAACGTCCGCAATGCGGTTTATGCTGACGCCCTCATCCCCAAACTTAAGGACGACTATGAATATGCCCTCTGGAGCATCTATTTCGCTCACCGTACTCCGGACATAAAAGATTATTACGGAGACACTTACCCCGGCGCCGCTTTCGTGGAGTATTCAGACATAGTCTACTATTACGACAACTCCGCATACGAAAAGCTTGAGCCATTCGTAAAGAAGTATGAGGGCAAGGCCGTATCCCTCCTCGGCAGGCAGAAGCGCCTGAGCCTGGAGTTCCGGCAGCTTGGCAAGAAAGACTCTACGCCTTCTGAATACATGGACCTGCGTTCCCGCTGCGTCCAGTTCGAGAAAGACCGCGCCACGTTCAAAGGGGACGAGAAGGCAATCGCAGACTGCTGCACCGAGGTTGAATCCCTCATAGAGACGCTGGACGGAAAGGAAATAGACGCAAATGTAACCGACGGTGTACTCAATCTGTCCCTGCGCAATGTGAAGAACGTCCATGTCTCCCTCAGGAACAATGATGATAAAGAACTCTGGTCCCAGAATGTAACCAACAAGGCTGCAAGCTATTACGTAATAGACCGCCTCTCCGTCAAGATTCCCGACATAGATGACGGAAACTATGTGATAACCTGCAAGGGAGAAGGAGAAACGGGGACTACCAACTATCACAAATATACCCTTTCAATGGCCGTCCGCGCCATTGTGACGGGATATGGAGCCTACGTCGCCGAGTTTGACACCGGCAAACCCCTGCAGAAGTGCGACTTCATCCTCCTGGATGCGGACGGCAAGGAACTCGCGCGCGAGAATAATGTCGCCCTGGACGGCTACACCGACCTTCCCGCGTCCTTCCAGCAGTATCTTGGCAAAGACAAGTCCGTATACTACTTGCTGCGCGCCAGTTTCAAGGATGCAAAGGGCCGTGTGCGCCTTTCCGAGGACATCAGCACCCACTCTCCCAATCCCGGCACGGTGGCAAAAATCGTCAACTATCCTTCGCCTCACGCGCTCATCATTACGGACCGCGGCGCCTACAACCCCGGAGAGACGCTTCATTTCAAGGCCGTCCTTTACAACGGAACATACGAATATGAGTTCCCCAAGGAGGGAACCGAAGTTAAGGTAGAGCTGTACGACCCCAAGGGCAATTCCCTCGGCACCCGTTCGCTCAAGACCAACGGGCTCGGTGCCGTTGCCGGAGATTTCGCCCTCGTGGGCGGCTCCCGCGGCGGACGCTACAGGCTTGAGGTAAGTTCAGCTGGAAAGTACCTGAGCTCCTGCTACGTGCGTGTAGACGAATTCGTGCTTCCCACCTTCGACCTCCAGTGGGACAAGGACAACACCATGTACTTCCAGGGAGACGAGATTACCGTGAGCGGCAAAGTCACGTCCTACTCCGGCCACAACATCGGCGGCGTCCGAGCCCAGCTCGAGGCCAGGGGCTATTTCAAGAAAGAGATCGAGCTCAGGCCAGACGGCACTTTCACTCACTCTTTCACCTGCAAATCAGACGGTTACGGAGAGGCTATCCCCATCACCCTTACCATTACTGACGACACTGGAGAAACCCTCTCCTTCGAGACCTACCGGTACGTAAACCACAGCATCCCCCTGAGGGCAGACCTGAGAAACGGAGTAAAAGGAAGGTACACCCTTAAGGGAGGCACCCGTTATTACGGTAATGACTGGATTGTGCGCGATCCGTTCATCAAGATTCATTTCGGCACCGACGGTCTTGACCGCGAGGGCCTCAAGCTCCGTTATGAGGTTCGTAACGAGAAAGACGTCCTTGTAGCCAACGGAGATGCCAAGCCGCAGGAGGTCAAGGATATAAGCCTCCAGGGCCTGCCTTCGGGATACTACACCCTGAAAGTGTTCGCCAGCGCACCGTGGAAGGGACACGGCCTCAAGGAAATAAACAGGTCCTACCACTTCGTGAAGGCGGAAGACACAGACACCGCCCTCGACATGGACGTGGCCTGCTTCTTCAAAGAACTCGGAGGAGAAGACATCGGCCTGCAGATAGGCGCGACCAACGGTCCCGTATGGGCTGTGGTCGAGCTGGTCGGCAGCGGCAACGTGCTTCTGGAGCACCAGATAGTGCAGCTCAAGGGAGAGCGCGGCAAAGAGGGGTCGCTAAAGACCATAAGCTATTCCCGCAAGCCCGAGTATCCTGAAACCCTTACCCTCCACGTCCTCTTCTTCCGCGACGCAGAGGCGTACGAGTATTCCCGCACGATCGAGCTGCCCGTACTGGTAGAGAAGCTCCCGCTTTCCTTTACCCGTTTCACGGATCTGGCCGCTCCCGGAGACAAGGTATCGCTCCTCATCCAGACAGATCCAGGAGTGGAATGCGCCGCCACCGTATTCGACAAGGCAACAGAGACCATCCAGTCCAACTTCTGGTCAAAGGTCACCCCGTTCCGCCGTCCCGAGCCCAAGGTGTCGTACAGTCATGTGTGCGGCTTCAACGGCACGCAGTGGCGTGACGTCATATTGTATGACAATGCCTCGCCGATGCTCCACAAGGCTGCCGGTGCGGTTGCCGAGTCGAGGGCTATGGTACAGGATTCCATGGAAGCAATGGTGGTGGATGAAGAGGCGGCCGTGGAGCCTCAGGCCGCGCCGCTTGACGATGTGAAGATTAGGGAGAACTTCAACGCCACAATGGCCTGGGAGCCTTTCCTCGTTGCAGACAAAGACGGCAGGATAGAGTTCAACTTTACCGGATCCGACCGTCTGTCTACATACTACGTCCAGCTGTTCGCCCACGGCGAGGGAATGAAGAACGAGACCCTGCGCCGGGAGATGAAGATATCCATTCCTGTAAAGGTCTCCCTTGTGCAGCCGCTCTTCTTGTACGGAGGAGACGAGTACACTGCGCGAGTGTCGCTTTCCAGCAGCATGGATGTGCCTGTGAGCGGCCGCGTGAGCCTGCGTTTCTACAACGGCGCAGACTATAAGACGGCTCCCGTAATCGCCACAAAGACCGAGCATGTTTCCATTCCCGCCGGGGGCAACATCCCCTTCAGCGCGGCCTATGACGTGCCGGCAGACCTGCAGACTCTGGGCGTCCTCGTGAACTTCGTGGCCGACGATCCTCAGTACGGGTCAGACGCAATGTTCGTGTCCGTGCCCGTCAAGGTGGCGCTTCAGACCCTCACAGAGGCCCATTCCGCCGTGCTTCTCGCCGGAGCCGACCGGGCTGCCCTCATAGCCTCGCTGCGCTCGGAATTCGTGAACGTGGACGGCTCCTCGCTCGAGCCCGTAGAGAGAGACATCCTCGCAATGATACGTGAGGCCATTCCGGACAGCATTGAGCCCAAGAGCACCAACGTCCTCAGCCTTACCGAGGCATACTATTCCAACGTCATCGCCCGCTCCGTTGGCGCCAAGGGCCTTGACAGCAAGGCAATGGCCGATATCCTCCAGAAGATAGCCGCCTGCCAGAACCTCAGCGGCGGAATTTCCTGGTTCGAGGGAATGGAATCCTCGCCCATAGTCACCGCTGCCGTGCTTCAGCGCATCGCTGCGATGCCCGGAGAAGACACCGGCTCCATAGACGTAGAAAAGGCCGTCAAGTATCTGGACGACGCATACTTCTCCAGGTCCGGCAGGCCCTGGTGGTGCGGCTCCATATCGCTGGAATACTACCTTCAGACGCGCGCCCTGTATCCTTCGGTGCCGTTCAAGTCTCCCGGTGGCAAGGTGTTCCGCGAGTTCAAGAAAGACGTCAAGGCATATCTGGTCCCGTCAAAGGCCCGCGGCCTCAACGGCCAGATCCTTGCCAAGGCACGCCGCCTGCGCACGCTGCAGTCGCTTGCAATGCATCCCGACGGAAAGACCCTCGCCAAGAGCTGGGGCATAAAGCTTCGCGCCAAGGTGGTCAAGTCCCTGAACGCCGATGTGGAGTCCCTTCTGCAGTACGCCGTTGCACACCGCAGCGGAGGCTGCTACTATCCCAACGCGGTAATGCCCTGGCGCGGTCTGCTTGAGAGTGAGCTCTACGCCCACGCCCTCCTGTGCGACCTGCTTACAGACGCCTCTGTCTGGATGCCGGACGGCAAAACCCTGTCCTACGCCTCCCAGGCGCGGAACACCGCAGAAGGCATCCGCCTGTGGCTAATGATTCAGAAAGAAACCCAACAGTGGGAGAAAGACGCCGCCTACATCGAGGCAATCGCCTCTGTGCTCCGCGGTACGCCTGAAACCCTCGCCACCAAGGTCATACTGCTCAGCGCCACTTTCACCAAGCCCTTCCCCGAGGTCAAGGCTGCAGGAAACGGCTTTACCGTGAAGCGTGAGTTCACCGTGAACGGCAAGCCTCTGGGTAATGGCGACACCGTGCGCGTGGGAGACAAGATTACCGCCCGCTACGCCATCTGGAACGAGGAGAACCGCAGCTTCGTGCGCCTCACCGTTCCCCGTCCCGCTTCAATGCGTCCCGTAGACCAGCTATCCGGACACTACGGCTGGGGCTTCCGCCCGCTCAGCTACGGTGGCTGGACCATCACCCCTCAGGGTTACCGTAACGTGCTCGCAGATAAGACCGAATACTGGTTCGACACCTATCCTGAAGAGAATACCGCTATTGTTGAGGAGTTCTTCGTGACTCAGGAAGGCGTGTTCCAGACGCCAGCTGTAGAGATCGAGTCGCTGTACGCGCCGCACTATCGCGCCAACGATAACGGCCGCGGGCCGCTGGTGTCAAAATAATTTGTACATTTGTGCCAATGAACAAGGCCCTCAACTCAAAGTACGTTATCGACGGCGCGGCCCGTGAGCTCACCCCCGCAGCCATCCTGTCGTCGGTGCTGGAAAAACCCGCTCCGGTTGAGGGCCCTGCAGGCACGATAATAGACGAGTCGTTCGACCCTGCCCTTGGCACAATTGACATAGACCCTTCCGCCACAGACCGCTACTTGGCTGCCGTAAAGGCGGCAGGGCGCATGACTCCCGTGGCGTTCGCTCCCCAGTGCACCAGGGCACGTATAGCCACTTCGATCATAGATACCGCCTGGCGCAGCGGCCACTTCCGCCTGGACGACCTTCCCCTCACCGCAAAATGGAGCTTCAACCAGGCGAGGGTAGGGGACATGGCGGCTTTCTACGGTTCCGTAGAGGCTGCGGCAGACTATATGGACACGCTCCGTCTTCCGCTCCGCCGCTACGCGTGCGAGGAGGGCCCGTTCGACGTCCGTTTCGCCACTCCCTTCTCCGGCGCTCCTCTGCTTGTAGACGACACAATCCACCCCGATTCCCAGAGCTGGCTGGCCTACGTGCCGTTCGACACGTCCGACTACCGGCTCGGCGGCTCCCAGCTTGCGATGTCCCTCGGTCTTGCCGGAGGCATAGCCCCTGCCGTAGACGATGCAGACTATCTTATGGATTGCTTCGAGGTGGTGCGCGAGCTGTCCGAGGACGGCGTGCTGCTGTCGGCCGGTACGGTTTCGTCCGGCGGCCTCCTTACCACGCTGGACCGTATGTGTCCCGCAGGCAACGGGGCCGACATAGACATCTCCGGCATCATCCGCTCCTGCGGAGAAACCAACCCGGTACGCGTCCTTTTCGCCGAAGTGCCCGGCGCAGTAATCCAGATAAGGGACGCCGATTTCGACTACGTAGACGCAGAATTCCTGCTGCAGGACGTGGCCTGGTTCCCTCTGGGGCATCCAGCCGCCGGCAGCGGACTTAAAATACAAACCACATCACCTCCGGGCATACAGAGTATACTGGAGTCCCTCATGCAGAACGCCGAGGGAGAAGACTAGAACACCATGGGCAAACCCAAAATCTTCGTGCTTGACACAAATGTCATCCTGCACGACCACAAAGCGATTCGCCAGTTCAGGGACAACGACCTGGTAATCCCCACGGCCGTAATAGAAGAGGCCGACAAGTTCAAGAAGGGCAACGACACGCTGTCCTACCACGCCCGCAGCTTTATGCGGGACCTGGACAAGATCAGCGACGGCCGCTCCTTCGGTGACGAGGGAATCCGCATAGGCAAGAACCTCGGCCGCATCAAAGTCGAGCCTAACCATCCCTTCCCGCCCGAGTATGCAGACCTTTTCTGCGACGACATTCCGGACCACCGCATCCTTGCCACGGCGATGTGGGTGCGTGACACCCATCCCGGCACCTTCGTCGCCCTGGTAACCAAAGACGTAAACCTGCGTCTCAAGGCCAAGGCCGCCGGAATGGCGGTTCAGGACTACCTCACGGACAAGGTGGACGATGAGAAAATTGAAGTCAGCCAGAGGGAAGTGCTGCGGATGGCCCTGCCGTCAGACCTTATGCAGCAGCTGTGCTATGGTCCTGACACATCAATCCGCTGGCAGGACGTGCAGGACTCCCGTCCCGAGCCCAACCGCCTCTTCAAATTCAGCTGGGAGAGCGGCAGCGACGAAACCGCCTGCGCCCGTTACGACGCGGATGCAGACAGGATCCTGCTGGTAAAGTCCCGCGAGGCCTTCGGCATCCACCCCCGTAACGACGAGCAGAAAATGGCGCTTGACGCCTGCCTCAACCGTAAAATCGACCTGGTGGCGCTGACTGGAGGCGCCGGTACGGGTAAGACGCTCATTGCCCTTGCCGCCGCCCTTGAGCAGGAGAAAGACTACGAGCAGATCATCCTTTCCCGTCCCACGGTGGTGCTCGGCAACCAGGACATAGGCTTCCTCCCCGGAGACCAGAAAACCAAGATGAGCCCCTTCCTGCAACCCCTCATGGACAACCTCAACGTCATCAAGGACCAGTTCCGTCCCGGCTCGCGCGAGGCCCAGAGGATAGAGAGCATGCTGAGCATGGAAAAGCTTATCATAGAGCCTCTCGCTTACATCCGCGGCCGCTCGCTGGGCAAGTGCTACTTCATCATAGACGAGGCGCAGAATCTCACCCCTCACGAAATGAAAACCATCATCACCCGTGCGGGAGAGGGCACCAAAATGGTCTTTACCGGCGACATCTTCCAGATAGACCAGCCCTATCTTGACGAATGGTCCAACGGCCTCACCCACCTGAGCGAGAAAATGAGCGGTCAGAAACTGTTCCAGCACGTATTCCTGCGCAAGGGCGAAAGAAGCGCCCTGAGCGAACTCGCAGCAAAGTTGTTATAAAGGGAAATATTTCGTAAATTCGCAACCTGAAAATTCTGATAACCTATAGATAATATGTTCGAAAACAAGAAGAGAGTGTATCGCTTCGGCGGCAAGACCGCAGAAGGCGACGGCACCATGCGTGAACTCCTTGGCGGTAAGGGTGCAAACCTCGCCGAGATGAGCAGGCTCGGAATGCCCGTGCCCGCTGGTTTTACTATCACAACCGAGTGTTGTGCAGAGTATTATGAGCTTGGCGGCGGATATACCGACGCCCTCAAGAACGACGTAGCAGCCGCCCTCGCAGCCACAGAGAAACTGATGGGCAAGAGGTTCGGAGACCCCGAGGATCCCCTCCTCGTAAGCTGCCGCTCCGGCGCACGCAGCTCCATGCCCGGCATGATGGACACAATCCTCAACATCGGCCTGTGCTCCGCCACCCTTCCCGGCATGATCAAGAAGACCGGCAACCCCCGTTTCGTATACGACGCATACCGCCGTCTCATCATGATGTATTCAGACGTCGTGATGGAGAAAGCAGAGGGCATCGAGCCCGAGGACGGCCAGGGCATCCGCCAGCAGCTCGACCGCATGATGGAGGAGCTCAAGGAGTCCCGCGGCTACAAGAACGACACTGAGATTACCGCAGAAGAACTCAAAGTCCTCTGCGACAAGTTCAAGGTCCGCGTAAAAGAGGTTCTGGGCGTAGACTTCCCCGACACCGCACACGACCAGCTCTGGGGTTCCATCGGCGGCGTGTTCAAGTCCTGGAACGGC
>JAGCCD010000166.1 GCA_017651785.1 Bacteroidales bacterium | reverse complement strand
GGCTTGCAGGGTTTGCCTATGCTTCGGCGCCAGGCGAAGTAGAGTTCCTCTGTGGCGAGGGCCATTTTGGTGACATTGCAACGGGGGCCCCAGTCGAGTTCTTCAACCTGGCCTCCGGGCGGAACGCACCCGGGGACTTTGGGGTAGGTGTACCAGGTGTCGGTCAGGGTATTGAGGTCTACGCAGTCGCCCCACTTGCCGAGATAGTTGTATTCTATATGAACCGAATAGGCCGATGGAACAGGGATCTCCATTGTGTACTCCTTGCCCAGAAGGTCTTTGACGCTCACGTGGAAACCGGTCATGTCGTGCACCATAGTGCCTTTGCCCAGAGGGATGAATTCCTTTGAGTTGGGAAGGGAGCGCACCTCTACGGGGATTTTTCCGGTAGAATATGTTCCTGCCTCAACCTCAGCCCTTACCTGCAGGCGCTCCCACTCGTACCAGTCGGGCACGTGTGGGAAGCGGGTGTTTCCATCTGTGGCGCGGAGCTGGCCGTTTGGAGCCATTTCCCACTGCCTGCCACAGTGGTTACAGGTAAGGTAGTTGCCGTCGGAACTCATCTCGTATTCAGTACCGCATTCCGGGCACTGGTAGAGGACTTTCTCCAGGCCTTCGGCGCGCTTGTCGTATTTCATCTCAACGCCGCTGTCTCTCAGCCAGGCGAAATCATCGTACTGGAAAGCCTTCACAAGGCCTTCGTTAATCTCGTCCACAGACATTGAGGCCAGCTGCTCCGGAGTGTATAACAGCTTGAAATCCACCTCGGTAGGCTTTATGCCGCGGTCGTGCAGGTTCCAGAAGGGTGAGTTTACGTGATGCCCGTGGCAGATGAATGTGGTAACGGGCACTTTGAGCAGCTTGCACAGTTTGCCCAGCGACTCCGGCAGGACGGCGGTGGTGCCGCACAGGGAGTAACGCGCCTCGGGGTACACTGCCGCCACGTCGCCGTTTTCCACGACCCTCAGGAGCTGGCGGATGAGCGTTACGTCGGAGGTGAACTTGCGCTTGCAGATACAGCCCACATTGCGAAGGAGCCACTCGCGGCCTATAAAGCCGTCGATGGCGACCACATAGTTGGCGCGCCTTGGATAGAGGGCCTTCGTGAGCACCTTGAAATCCATGAAGGCGTTATGGTTGCTCAGCAGCAGGAAAGGCGGCTTGAGGTCTTTGGTGCCGTCGTAATGCACCTGCACCTTGTGCGCGATTACATCGGGCAGGCTAAGCAGAATGGTAACGGGACGCAGGTACCAGCGGGTACGGATGGGAGGCCGCGCCATATCAAAGCGCTCAAAGTCATCGTTCATAAGTCAAATTTTCCCAAAGATATGATTTTTTCTATTAACTTTGCGACGATTATGACGCTTCTGTTGGTTTTCCTCCTGAGTGCAATGCTCATCTCGTTCCTCTGCTCCGTGCTGGAGGCAACGCTTATGAGTACTCCCCTGTCGTATATCACTATGCGCGAGGAAGAAGGCTACAAGCCCGCCACCCTGTTCAAAAGGTTCAAGACAGACACCTCCAAGCCCCTTGCAGCCATCCTGAGCCTCAACACCATCGCCAACACCATAGGCGCCGCAGGCGTGGGCAAGCAGGCAACGGAACTCTTCGGATCTGCCTGGTTCGGACTGGTGAGCATAATCACCACCATCCTCATACTAGTCTTTGCGGAAATCATCCCCAAGAACATAGGCACATCCAAGTGGCGCCACCTCACCGGTTTTACCGCCCGCACCATAAACGCCCTCATCTACATACTCTATCCCATCGTAGTGTGCGTCGTGTGGCTGCAGAAACGCATCACGCCGGAGGAGGCGGATTCTGCCGTCTCGCGCGAGGAAGTGAGCGCCCTGGCAGACGTTGCAGAAGAATCCGGAGAGCTTGACGAAGACGAGAACGAGGTCATCCAGAACATCATCTCCCTTGACGAGATGCCCGCCAGCGACGCAATGACACCGCGGGTGGTGTGCGCCATCGCCCCCGAGTCAATGACCCTCAAACGCTTCTACAAAGACAAGCGCTTCCTGCACCACAGCCGCATCCCCGTATACGCAGACAGCGACGAGTACATCACCGGCTACATCCTGCGCATGGAGGCTCTCCAGCTCATAGCAGAAGACAAGGAAGACGCCACCCTTGGCGATATCCGCAGGGATATAGCCTCCTTCCCGGAAGACACAAAACTGGACGTCATCTGGGACGAGATGCTTACCAAAGACGAACAGATAAGCGTAATTATAGACGAGTACGGCTGCTTCCAGGGCATCCTGACTCTGGAGGACGTGATAGAAACCATTCTGGGCGATGAAATAGTGGACGAGAGGGACGAGGTGCGCGATATGCAGGAGCTCGCTATGGAGCGCTGGCGCAAGAGAACGGCCGCCACGCGCAAGCCTTCGCAAAAGAAACCCTCCGAAACCCAATAATTATTTATATATTTGCGGTATATCAATTCTAACCGCAAATGAAAAAGGCACTACTCCCGCTGCTGCTCATAATACCCGCAGCCTGCACCCAAACCCCCAAGAATACAGAAAAGTCCTACCCCATAGTGGACTCTCTCCTGCGTGTCATGACCCTGGAAGAAAAGGTCGGCCAAACCGTCCTCTTCACGTCTGACTGGACCGTAACGGGTCCCTCCATACGCCAGGGCTACATAGAAGACATCCGCGCAGGCCGCTGCGGCAGCATTTTCAACGCCTACACCGCAGAATACACCCGCAAGCTCCAGGAGGTCGCCGTGAACGAAACCCGCCTCGGCATCCCCCTGCTCTTCGGCTACGACGTCATACACGGCTTCCGCACCATCTTCCCCATCAACCTGGGAATGTCCTGCACCTGGAACCCGGGCGCCATTGAGCGCAGCGCCCGCGTTGCGGCCAAAGAAGCGGCGGCGGCAGGTCTTCACTGGACCTATTCCCCAATGTGCGACATCTGTATGGAACCCCGCTGGGGCCGCATTTCAGAGGGCGCAGGTGAAGATCCGTACCTTGGCAGCCTCATAGCGGCTGCGATGACCCGCGGTTATCAGGGCAAAGACCTTGCGGCAGACACCACCGTTCTTGCCTGCGTAAAGCACTACGCCGCATACGGCGCACCCATTGCAGGACGTGACTACAACACCGTAGATATGTCTGAGCGCTGGCTGAGGGAGTACTACCTTCCCCCCTACAAGGCTGCCATAAAGGCCGGAGCCCTGAGCGTAATGGCCTCTTTCAACGAGCTTGACGGCATTCCCGCAACCGCCAACAGGCACCTGCTGCAGGATATCCTGCGCGACGAATGGGGCTTCACCGGTTTTGTGGTGACAGACTACACCGGCATTCCGGAAATGGTCTTCCACGGCTACGCGGACGATGACGAAGACGCCGGCCGCCTTGCAATGAACGCAGGAGTAGACATGGACATGCAGGGCGCCGCATATATGAACTATCTTGCCGACCTGGTGCGCAGCGGCGCCGTCAAGGAGAGCACCCTCAACGAGGCCGTGCGCCGCATACTCACCGTAAAGGCCAAACTGGGCCTGTTCGAAGACCCCTACCGCTACTGCTCTCCCGAGCGCGAGAAATCCCAGACGCTCACCCAGGAGAACAAGGCCGAGGCCCGCGCCGTTGCGGCAGAGAGCATGGTGCTCCTTAAGAACGACGGCGTTCTACCCCTCAAGAAAGGCGTAAAGACTGCCGTAATCGGCGCGCTTGCCGCGTCCAAAGACGACCTTCTTGGCTCCTGGAGGGGCGCCGGAGAGGTTGAGTCAGTGCCCGCAAGCATCCTGGACGCCATAAAGGAAGTTACCCCCGTGGTGTACGCAGAGGGCTGCCAGGAAGAGGGCGAAGACCGCAGCGGATTCGCCGCGGCACTTGCCGCAGCCCGCGGGGCGAGCCAGGTGGTGCTGGTAATCGGCGAGGACTGCCAGTGGTCCGGCGAGGCCGCTTCCCGCTCAGACATACACATCCCCGGCGTGCAGAGCGAACTGCTTGAAAAGCTTGCCGCAGCAGGTAAGAAAGTGGCGGTGGTGCTGCTGAACGGACGTCCTCTGGACCTGAGCGCCGAATCAGAAACCGCCGGAGCCATACTCGAGGCCTGGTACCCCGGCACCATGGGAGGCTACGCAGTTGCAGACGTGCTCTTTGGCGACGTTAATCCAAACGGCAAGCTCTCCGTCACCTTCCCGCGCACGCTCGGCCAGGTGCCAATTTACCACTACGCAAAGAACACCGGAAGGCCCTACAGATATACCGGAGCCAAGTATGAGTCCCGCTATCTGGATGTTCCCAACGAGCCGCTTTATGCCTTCGGCCACGGCCTGAGCTACACCACCTTCAAGTACTCCCCCATCACCCTGAGTGCAGACAACTTCAGCGGCAGCGGCAACCTCGAGGCGCGCATAACCGTCACCAACACAGGCACTTGCGAGGGTATAGAGACCGTACAGATGTACATCCGCGACCTCGTGGGCAGCGTCACCCGCCCCGTCAAGCAACTCAAGGGCTTCACAAAGATCGCCCTCCGTCCCGGCGAATCCCGGGAAATCTGCTTCACAATAGACAGATGCACCCTCTCCTTCTACCGCGCAGACATGACCTGGGGTCCCGAGAGCGGCGGCTTCAAGATCATGATAGGCGGCTCCTCAGACAACGTCCAGGAAGCATCTTTCAGCTATGAAGAGTAAGTTGTTGATTGCGGCGCTGCTGTTGTGGGCACTTATTCCCGGGTGTCGGCCCAAACACGCGCCCCACTTGAGCGACGAGGCCCTGCTGGACACCGTCGAGCGCTATACCATAAAGTATTTTACCGATTTCGCCGACCCCGCAACGGGCCTTGCGCGCGAGCGGAACAACGACCAGAACGGCAACATCGTCACCATAGGCGGATCGGGATTCGGGATGATGGCGGTAATAGCCGGAGCCGAGCGTGGTTACTACCCGCAGGCGGAGGGCGTAGAGCGCGTGGGCAAGATGGTGAGCTCGCTGGAGAAGTTCGAGCGCTTTCACGGCGCCTGGGCCCACTGGTACGACGCCGACAGCGGAGGCACCTTCAGTTTCAGCCAGTTCGACGACGGCGGAGACCTCGTGGAAACTGCATTTATGGTTCAGGGCCTTCTTACCGCCCGCCAGTGGCTGCTAGACAAAGACGCAGAACTCGCCGCCCGCTGCGACAAACTCTGGAAAGACGTAGAATGGGACTGGTACACCCGCGGCACAGACTCCCTCTACTGGCACTGGTCAAAGAACTACGAATGGAAGATGAACCACCGCATAAGCGGCTACGACGAAACTCTCATAACCTACATCCTTGCCGGAAGTTCGCCCACCCACCCCATAAGCCGGGAGTGCTATGAGGCATCTTACAAGACCTCCAATTACTACTACAACGGCAAGGAGTACTACGGCATCAAGCTGCCGCTCGGAATGGAATACGGCGGCCCGCTGTTCTTCAGCCATTACTCATACCTCGGGCTTGACCCCCGCGGACTCAACGACGATTACTGCGACTACTTCGAGCGCAACACGGCGCATACGCTCATCCACAGGGCATACGCCATTGCCAATCCAAAGGGACACAAAGGACTGGGAGAGTTCCTCTGGGGCTTCACCTCGTCGGACGATCCCGACGTTGGATACAGTTCCCATCACCCGGGCACCCAGGACGAGAACGGCACCGTATCTCCCACCGCCGCAATCAGTTCCATCGTCTATACTCCCAAAGAGTCACTGCAGATGATGCACTACCTGTACTACGAGACCGACATGTTCGGCCCCTACGGCTTTTACGACGCCTACAACGCCGGCCGCGAGCCAGCGGTGGTAGACCACTATCTTGCCATAGACCAGGGCCCGGAAGCCGTAATGATAGAGAACTACCGCAGCGGCCTGCTCTGGAAACTCTTCATGTCCAGCCCGGAGATCCTCCCCGGCCTGCAGAAACTGGGTTTCCGTTACGAAACTAATTGACTCTATACATATGAAGAAACTTTTATTATTGTTTATCGCGCTCCTTGTCGGCGTTTTGGCTTATGGCCAGGCGTACCAGGTGAAGGGCGTTGTGCAGGATGACCTGGGGCCGGTGATTGGCGCCACGGTCATCGAGGCAGGCACCATGAACGGCACCTCGACCGGCCTGGACGGAGACTACCTTCTCACCGTCTCCAGTCCCGATGCCATGATCGAGATCAGCTGCATGGGCTATGCCACCCAGACATTCAAAGCCTCGGAGGTTCCTGCAACGGTAACTCTTGGCGAGGACCAGACCTTCCTTGAAGAGGTTGTGGTTGTAGGTTACGGCACCCAGAAGGCCAAGGACCTCACCGCCCCAATAGTGAACGTAAAGGGCGACGAGCTTGCCAAGCAGACCGCGGCAAACCCCATGAGCGCACTTCAGGGCATGGTGAGCGGCGTGCAGATCACGCAGAGCGGCGCCCCTGGCGCAGGCCCTTCGGTGAAGATCCGCGGCGTTGGCTCAATAGGCGATTATGCCAATCCGCTCTATGTGGTTGACGGCGCCTTCATGGACAACATCGACTTCCTGTCTTCCAACGACATCGAGTCACTCACGGTGCTCAAGGACGCATCTGCAGCAGCCATATACGGCGTGCGGGCAGCCAACGGCGTCATAATCGTCACCACCAAGAAAGGCACCGTGGGCAAGGTTCGCGTTGCATACGACGGCTACGCAGGCGTGCAGATACCCACCAACATTATGAAGCTCGCAAATACCGAGCAGTACGTGGAAATGTACAACCTAGCCTTCCCCGACGCTCCCAAGAACGCCGCAGACTACAAAGGCGTGAGCACCGACTGGTATGCGGAGCTGGTACATCCCGCCCTCACGCACAGCCACTCGCTGGACCTGTCCGGAGGCACCGAGGGCACCAACTACTCGGTGGGTCTGAGCTACTTCTACCAGGACGGTATAATGAATTACTGCGTAAACGATTACAACCGTTTCAACCTGCGCGCGAGGCTTGACCAGACAATGACTTCTTGGCTCAAGATGGGCGTGAATACGGTGGTATCCCGTTACGACAGGAACAACCCCACTTCCGACGTCTACTATCAGGCTTTCGTGAACCCTCCCGTGTACGGTGTATACAACGAGGGCAACGTGGACGCTTACCCCGTCCACTTCG
>JAGCCD010000165.1 GCA_017651785.1 Bacteroidales bacterium | reverse complement strand
TGGGCGCCTTCATTCTTTGAGGAGTTGAAACCGAAGGTATGGGAGTTGCCGGGAAGGGGCAGGTCTTTGTCTATGGTCTAGGTGACGTGGATGTTGCGGATGGGGTATTGTTTTGCCTCCAGGAACGTGGCGATGCGGTTGGCAGTGGATGCCGTGTCGTCTCCGCCTACGGTTACGAGGAGCTTGATGTTGTTTTCCTGGAAGAGGGAGAGGTTGAAGTTTTCTTCAAAGTCTGAATCCTTGGGTTTGAAACGGGACATCTGGAAATAGGAGCCGCCGCGGTTGAAGTAGTAGTCTGCAAGGGCGAAGTCGATGTCCTGGGTGCGGGGATTCTTGGAAAACAGGCCGCTGTAGCCACCGTGAAGACCGATAACGCGATAACCGCCTGCAAGGAAAGTCTTGGCGACAGAGAACACAACGGTGTTCATGCCCGGAGCGGGGCCGCCGCCGCAAAGGATGATGATGGAATCTTTCATATTCTAACAAAAAGTTTTTTTCATTCTCTAAAGAACCTGCGAATTTAATAAAAAACTTCGAGCCTTACAATATTGGCGCAAATTGATTATATTTGTAGTCCCTATGCACGCACGCGAAGAAGCCAGACAAAGGATAGAACAGCTCAGAGTCATCCTGCGCGAAAACAGCCGCCGCTACTATGTGGACAACGCTCCCACCATGTCGGACCAGGAGTACGATTTCCTGATGCACGAACTGGAAGCGCTGGAGGCCGCCTATCCCGAGTTCCTTACGCCCGACTCCCCCACCCAGAAGGTGGGCAGCGACATAGACGCCCCAATGGGAGAGAACGCCGAGTCCCAGACCGGAACTGACTTCGTAAAGCGCGCCCACCGCTATCCAATGCTCTCCCTGGGCACCACCTACAGCATAACGGAGGTGGAGGAATTCGCCGCCCGGGCAGACAAACTTCTGGAAGAGAGTTTCAGCTACTGCTGCGAGCTCAAGTTCGACGGAACTGCAATCTGCCTCACTTACCGTAACGGAGAGCTCGTGCAGGCGCTCACAAGAGGAGACGGCGTAATGGGAGACGACGTAACGGATAATGCCCGTTCCATCTCCAACATCCCTCAGAAACTGCACGGAGATTACCCCCGGGAATTCGAGATAAGGGGCGAGGTGCTTATGCCTTTCTCTTCCTTCGAGTCCCTTAACAGGGAGCGTGCAGACGAGGGAGACGCCCCCTTCGCCAACCCCCGCAACGCGGCCTCGGGCTCGCTCAAACTGGGAGACCCCCAGGAAGTGGCACGCCGCGGCCTGTGGTGCACGCTTTATCACATCCCCGCCCAGAGCGTCCCCTTCCAGACGCATAACGAGGCTCTGGAAAAGGCCGCCTCCTGGGGCCTGCCCGTTTCTGAGCACCGACGCCTGTGCAAGGACATTTCGGAAATCCGCGCCTTCATAGACCACTGGGAAACGGCACGCCGCTCGCTCCCCTACGCCACAGACGGCATAGTCATCAAGATTAACGAACTCTCCGCCCAGCGTGCTCTTGGATATACTGCCAAGTCCCCCAGATGGGCCGTGGCATACAAGTACAAGGCAGAACAGGCCTGCACGGAACTGCTTGGCATAGACTATCAGGTCGGCCGCACCGGCGCCGTCACGCCCGTTGCGAATCTGGATCCCGTACAGCTTGGGGGAACCACTGTAAAGCGCGCCACCCTGGTCAATGCAGACCAGATGGAGGCACTTGACATTAGGGTGGGAGACTTCGTCTATGTAGAGAAGGGCGGAGAAATCATTCCCAAGATTACCGGGGTCAACCTCTCCCGCCGTCCCCAGGGGCTGCAAAAGCCCGCCTTCCCCGAGTTGTGTCCAGACTGCGGCACTCCGCTCGTGCGCGCAGAGGGAGAGGCAAAATGGTTCTGCCCCAATCAGGACGGCTGTCCCACGCAGATAAAGAGCCGCATCCTGCACTTCCTTGGCAGAAAGGCAATGAACGTCCTTGCCGGAGAGGCCACCGTAGATCAGTTTTACGCCGCCGGCCTGGTGCGCACTCCGTCAGACCTGTACAACATCAACAAGTATCAGCTCCTCAGCCTTGAGGGCTGGCAGGACAAGTCGGCTCAGCGTTTCCTGGATTCGCTTGCGGCCACAAAGGATGTTCCGTTCGAGCGTGTACTCTTTGCCCTGGGCATCCGGTTCGTCGGAGAAACCACGGCAAGGGACATCGCACGCCACTTCGGCAGCATAGACGCCATTGCGGCGGCATCTAAGGAAGAGCTGCTTGAGGTGGGAGAAGTCGGCGAGGTAATAGCCTCCAGCGTATTCGATTATATGCACTCCCCCGCCCATATCGCAGAAATAGAAAGGCTTAAGGCCATCGGCCTTCAGTTCACCGGCGCCGCGTCGGCTCAACAGGCCTCGTCTGCGCTTGAGGGAAAGACCATAGTCGTGTCAGGCAATTTCAGCATCTCCAGAGACGATATGAAGGCGCTCGTAGTCTCTCACGGAGGCAAGTGCGCCTCGGGCGTGAGCGGCAGCACCTCTTTCCTTCTTGCCGGCACCAAACCGGGTCCCGAGAAGATCCGCAAATGCGAGTCCCTCGGCATTCCCGTGATTGATGAAAGTACCTTTATGTCAATGATTCCCGAAGGATCTCAGCAGCCCCGGGAAGAGCAGCTTTCGTTATTCTGATGGGCAAGTTCGCAGACCTTTTCTCCGACCGCGTGTGGACCATCGATACCCAGAAGGAACCGAGATGGTACGCCCGTATCGTGCACCTGGTAAAGGTTTCGCGCATTACTCTGGACACCTTTGCAGAGAACCGCATGGGATTCCAGTGCGTTGCCCTGAGCTATTTCGTGGCGATGGCCATCATCCCCCTCATCGCCCTCATCTTCGCCGTTACGGGCGGTCTGGGGCTGGAGGGTTATCTGGAGACCTTCCTTCAGTCTTTCAGCACGGAGGTGGATTCCAATCTGCTCACGTTCCTGCAGGAAAAGGCAGTTGCAATAATAGATATCGCCCAGGGCGGCGGAGTGGGAGCCATTTCCGCTTTCGCCTTCCTCTGGACCATCCTGTGGATGATGTTCCAGGTAGAGAGGGTGTTCAACAACGTGTGGGGCATCCGCAAGATTCCGCGCAAGATCTACAAGCGTTTCGGTTTCTACTTCCTGGTGCTTTTCCTCAGCCCGTTCTTCGTGGTGCTTTTCGGCGCCGGTATCGCATACTACGCCAACATCACCAAGTTCCTGGGCCTTGACCTGTCGGAGCTCCGGTTCCTGCCCAAACTGCTGGGTTACCTGGGCTTCTACATCATTACGGTTTTCACGCTGTCGGCCATGTACAAGTTCATACCGGCAACCAACGTAAAATACCGTGAGGCCCTACGTGCAGCTGCCATCGCAGCCGTGGTGTTCGTCATTTTCCAGTATCTTTATCTGGAAACCCAGGTGTTCGTGGCCAGGCTCAACACGGTGTACGGAGTCATCGCCGCAGTGCCCCTGTTCCTTATCTGGCTCAACTTCAGCTGGCAGATAATCATATACGGGGCAGAGCTCACATACGCATTCCAGAATGTCCAGGGCTACGGTCTTGAGGACAGAAGGATCAGAAGGAACAACAGGAATAAGAAATGAACAAAGACGCGCGCATACAGGCAGACTTCAATTCCCTGCTGGACCTCGCCCGCGGCCGTTGCCGCAGCGAGGAAGAGCTTGATCTGGTGCGGACCGCGTTCAAATACGCCAGAGAGGCGCACAAAGGCTTCTCCCTCGGCGGAGGCGAACCTTTCATACTTCATCCGCTGGAGGTTGCAAAGATTGTGGTGGGCTCTATCGGCCTTGGCTGCAAGTCCATCTGCGCAGCCCTCCTGCACGACGTCCCCAAGAATACAGACACCAGTCCCGACCAGTTACGTCCCCTCTTTGGAGACAAGATCGCCAGCCTTGTAGACGGCCTTAACAACATACGCTCGGTTCTCGAAAGTTCCCATCCCCTGTCCGAGGAAGATTCAGACGCCGCCAGGGCAGAGAACTTCAAGCGCGTCCTCCTTTCCATGGGCGGAGACATAAGGGTCGTGCTCATCAAGCTTGCAGACAGACTTGAGAATTGCCGCCGTCTGGATACCCTTCCTCCGGGCAAGGCAGACCGTATCCTGGCAGAGTCCAAGAGCCTCTTCATCCCCCTTGCCCACCGCCTTGGCCTTTACGGCATAAAGTCGGAGATGGAGAACATCTGGCTCAAGCACCGCCAGCCCCAGGATTACGCCTGGATAGAGAACAGGGTAAACCGGGACATCCTTCAGCGTTCCAGGGACATAGACGAATTCATCGCCCCCATCAACAGCGCGCTTGAGGCCTCAGGCATCACGTTCCAGATAAAGAAACGCATCAAGACCCCTTACTCCATCTGGCACAAGATGCGCACCAAGGGCGTATCCTTCGAGCAGATCTATGACCTGTACGCCGTACGCATTGTCTTTGAGTGCGACGCCAGGGACATAGAGACGGAACGCAAGCGTGCCTTCGAGATTTACACCCTTGTAACAAGCCTCTATCCCCAGAACCAGAGCCGTATGCGTGACTGGATAAACCAGCCCAAGGAAAACGGCTACGAGGCCCTGCACTGCACCCTTATGAGCAAGGCTGGCATTTGGGTAGAGGTGCAGATCCGCTCCCGCAGGATGGACGACATCGCGGAAAAGGGTATCGCAGCCCACTGGAACTACAAGAAAGACGGCTACCTGTCCGAGGACGATACCAATATGGACCGCTGGCTTGCCAAAGTGCAGGAAATCCTCAGCAGCCGTGACGCAGACTCGCTTGAGCTGCTTGAGATCATCCAGGAAGACATCGCTGCAAAGACCATCAGCGTCTTCACGCCCGTGGGCGAGCAAAAGAGCATTCCCAAGGGCTCCACGGCGCTGGATTTCGCATATTACGTACACACCAACGTGGGCAACCAGGCCATCGCGGCAAAGATAAACAGCAAGCTCGCGCCCCTTTCGCGCCAGCTTCGCGCCGGAGACCAGGTAGAGATAATAACCGCCCGCAAATCTACCCCCAAGCCCGAGTGGCTTGAGTTCCTTCACACCAGGCACGCCAGACGCAGGCTAATGGACAGCCTCAAGGGCTCCCCGGACCCTGACGCCTTAAGGCGCGCAGAGGAAATAATGAACACCGCGCCCACTCAGGAAACGTTCACCGTAAGCGTAAAACTTACGGGCACCCGCCGCCCCGGATTGCAGGAAGACATAGAAAACGCCCTCCGCCATATCGACGGCATAGAAGATGTAGTCAATTGCATGTTATGAAAAGACGAACAGTAATACTTATCGCAGCCACGGTACTGCTGCTTCCGGTGTTGCTCACGCACTCCTGCGCCAACACCACCCAGTCCCCAACCGGCGGCGACAAAGACACCATACCGCCCTTCATCATAGACATCAAGCCCCTGCCCGGGGCGACAAACGTTCCCGTGAACAAGGCAAAGATAGTCTTTACCTTCGACGAGTTCGTAGTCATAAAGAACCCCAAGAACATCTTCCTGTCGCCGCCCCAGGCCAAGGCGCCAAAGGCGCGCATACGCGAAAAGTCCCTCATAATAGAGTTCGAGGAGCCGCTTGATTCCAATACCACCTACACTCTCAACTTAACAAACGCCCTGGCAGACAACAACGAGGGTAATCTGTTCCCCGGCTACACGTATGTGTTTTCTACCGGCTCTGTAATGGACTCGCTGCTTCTTACCGGCAAGGTGCTTGACAGCAAGACCCTCTCGCCCATAAAAGAGGCCACCGTCCTTCTGTATAAGGATCACGCAGACTCCGCGGTCTTTCTCAAGCGTCCCGTAGCCGCAATTAAGACCGACGACTGGGGCTACTTCTGCCTCCCCTATCTCGCAGACACCACTTACCGCCTGTATGCAATCAAAGACGCCACCGGCAACAACATCTACGACCCCGATTCAGACCAGGTGGCATTCGTAGATTCGCTCGTCCGCCCCGTTGTGCACGTTGCAGACACACTCCCGGAGATGCTGAAGTACGATATGAAGGATACCCTTATGTGCGAGGCAAGAAGGGTCGACTACACAATGCGCATGTTCCGTGAAAAGCCGTCAAAGCAGTTCCTCAAGAACTCAGGCCGAACGGCCGACAGAACGGCGTTCGTGTCGTTCCAGGCCCAGAACGCTTGGATAGATTCCCTTTGGATTAAGGGCTATACTGCCGACGAACTCATCACCCAGTTCAACATAGTTCACGACAGCCTTGAGATTTGGGTAAACAACAGCAGGCCCGCTCCGGATACGCTGCACCTGTATGTAAACTACCGCAAGACCGATTCGCTGGGCGCCCTCGTCCCCAAGCTGGAGCATCTCAGGCTCACTATGCCTCAGGGCAAGCGCGTGCTGCAGAAAACACGTCGCAGCAGCATCAAGCACGAAGATACTACCTGCGTATTCAAGCTGGAGGCCAAGCCTGAAACGGTGGAGCAGAAAGGCTACGAGCTCGAGTTCACCCAGCCCATCATCTACGAGCACTTCGACTCCCTGGTATTCAGTTACCTGGACCCCAAGCAGAAAGAATACAAAGGAAAGGTTACAGTGCAGCAGGACACCCTCAATCTGCGCCGCTATTCCATACGTCCCGTAGATAAGCTGCTGGCAGGTTATGAGTACTCGCTCAAGGTGCCTCACCACGCCTTCCGGGACATAAACGGCTTCTGGTCCGACAGTACGCTCGTAAAGGTCACTCTCCCCACGGACGAGACTCTGAGCTCGCTCACAGCCGTGCTTGAAGGCGTTGACCGCAAAATTATAGTGGACCTTCTGGACGAGAAGCGCCAGTCCGTGCTCCGCTCCTACATAACGGAGAAAAACTGCTCCCTGTCTTTCCCCTACCTCAAAGAGGGCAAATACTCCATACGCATAACGGACGACGGCAACCGCAACTCGATTGTAGACACCGGTTCCCTTCTTGAGCACCGCCAGCCGGAGGCCGTGCTGTTCGTCAAAGTGGCAGACAGCGAGTATATCCAGATTCCCGCAAGCGCAGAGGTGGAGCAGACGTTCAACATCAAAGAACTCTTTGAAAGCCTATGAGGAAGATAGTCCTGATCTGCATGGCTTTGCTTTCCAGCGGCCTTCTGCACGCCCAGAAAGACAGCGTTGAGTACTCTGCCGAATTCCTTGACACGCTTGACATAGTCAGGCGCCGCGGCCCCCTGAACGACTATTCCATGCTGGGCGTCAACTACGGCGTCACCTTCTCTACGGTGTTCTTCAACCCGCCCAAGATGGGTCTTGACTTCGTCTTCCGCCCCACATACTTCTCGCTGATGTTCACGCATTACCAGAAGATGTTCAACTATCTGCCCTACTTCGGCTACACTATCGGCTTTTCATACGGTCATTCCGGCGCCCGCTTCAAGGACAATCCGGAGACGGGTTTTCCCCTGGGCTACATTGACGGAGCGACGTATGAGACTATGGATACCGTAGAAATGCCCGCAATGATGCAGATGCACATAGACGCCGCTCCCGTAAAGTTCCTTGTAGACCTTGGAGGCTATGTGGGCTACAGACTGTCCGTATCCCGCAGCGGCCCCTGGCTGCCCGAGGAATATGAGAACAAGTTCCGCGACTACGAGTACCGCTTCGACTTCGGCATTGCAGGCGGCTTGGGCATAGCCTATATGCTCGACCCGGTTGAGTTCCACCTCAAGCTGCAGGGCCGCTGGAGCCTCCAGAGCCTCTATGTGCCCGATTACTACAACGAGATATTCCACCCTTACAACGAATACTACTACCGCTTCGGTAACCCCATAGACCTGGCGGTTACGTTCGGAGTGTATTTCCAGCTCACAAGACGCAACGGCAAGACCGTGAAGCAGATCAAGAAGGAAGCCCGCGATATTGTATATGGAACGCCTGAAAACGAATAAAGTCACCGTCGGCGGCAGCCTCGTCATAGGCGGCGGCAGCCCCGTCGTGGTGCAGACGATGTGCAATACGCACACGTCGGACGTAGAAGCCACCGTGGCGCAGTGCCTCAGGCTTGCCGCTGCAGGGGCGCAGATGATACGCATCACCGTACCAGGCCTGCAGGACGTGCCAGCCGCAAAGGAAATCCGCTCGCGCCTTAATGCCGCAGGCTGCAACGTTCCCTTGGTGGCCGACATCCATTTCTCTTCAGAAACCGCCATTGCGTGCGCTTCCGTCGTAGAAAAGGTAAGGATCAATCCCGGCAACTTCCACCCGGACCACGAGGTGGCACGGAGCCGTTTTGCCAGCTTCCTTCAGGAATGCAAGAAGCACGGCACTGCAGTGCGGGTCGGCCTTAATCACGGCTCCCTCGGCAGATACATCACGGACCTGTACGGCAACACTCCCGAGGCAATGGCCAAGGCTGCTATGGAGTGGCTGCAGATGTGCGTAGACGCCTCTTTCTTCAATGTCGTGGTGTCCCTCAAGGCATCCAATACACTCGTGATGGCCCAGGCCTACAGGGAGCTTGTAAAGCTTATGAAAGAGAGCGGCCACATCTTCCCTCTGCACCTTGGCGTTACAGAGGCCGGCAATGGAGAGGCCGGACGCATCAAATCCTGCGTGGGCATAGCCTCGCTGCTGCGTGAAGGCATAGGAGACACCATTCGCGTCTCTCTTACGGAAGACCCTGAAAAAGAGCTTCCTGTGGCACGTTACCTTGCCGATTACTTTACGTCACACGGCCCTGCCGTACGAGACCCCATGCTGGATGCAGCAATTGAATGGGGCCCAAAGCTGCTTAACCGCGAGTGCGATGAAATTCCCGCCTCTGCAGGCATAGACGATCACCTTACAGACGAGATTATGCAAGCCGCCCGCCGCCGCTTCTACAGGCCGGAATACATAGCCTGCCCGGGCGGCGGCCGCACAATGTACCGGCTCGAGGAAACCTTCGAGGAAGTGAAACGCCGCACCTCCCATCTGCGCGGAATGGTAATAGCCGTC
>JAGCCD010000164.1 GCA_017651785.1 Bacteroidales bacterium | reverse complement strand
CCTAGACATCGTAGCCTTGGTGAGCCGTTACCTCACCAACTAGCTAATGTCTCGCGAGCCTATCCGTATCCACCGAAGCTTTCAAACAAAGGTCATGCGGCCTCTGTTGTTATGGGGTATTAGACGGCGTTTCCATCGCTTATCCTCCGGATACGGGCAAGTTGCTCACGCGTTACGCACCCTTCCGCCGGTCGCCGACAGGTATTGCTACCCTCGCTGCCCCTCGACTTGCATGTGTTAAGCCTGCCGCTAGCGTGCATCCTGAGCCAGGAGCAAACTGTTCTTTGTATAATTTCTATATAAATCTTAGCTTGTCCTGTAACTTCTTGATTTTCAAAAGAATCAACGCTCTCGTTGTTCTCGGTACTTGCTTGTACTTATCTTTTCAATATTTTCAATGATCTTATTTCTTTCCTGCTTCTTCAGAAGCGGGATGCAAAGGTAGTAATTTTTTTTGTACCTGCAAGACTTTTTTTAACTTTTTTTGATTTCTTTCCATGCCATCAGGGCGTAGAGTCCAAGAAGCACGGTTCCCGCTCCCATTGTGAGCCAGGGGCTCATCTCTTTTCCCAGCCATCCCGGCAGGGAAACGAGGGCGAAGATCATTATTGCAAGTGCCGAGAACAAAGCTATGGCTTTGTAGTCATATGGTATAGGATACTTTTTGTTGCCAATGAAAAGGCTCATAAGCATTGCGGTGCCGTAGCCGGCAAATCCGCCCCAGGCGCACGCCCAGTAGCCGATTCGAGGTACCAGCAGCACGTTTATGGCTATCATTACGGCCGCTCCGCATGCGCTCATGACCGCTCCCCACCAGGTCTGGTCCGTAAGTTTGTACCAGAACGACAGATTGAAGTAGATGCCCATGAAAATCTCTGCCATCATAACGATGGGCACGACGCCCAGGCCCTCCCAGTAGGCGGGCTGGATGAAGTGGCGCAGGATGGGCATATAGACTATCACGGCAAGGAAGGCCAGCAGGGCGAAGATTACGAAATACTTCATTCCGTCCGCAAGGGTATTGGGGTTGTTGCGGTCGCGGCTGCCGTTGAATACTATAGGTTCGTACGCGTAACGGAACGCCTGCGTGAGCAGGGCCACTATCATCGCTATTTTGACACAGGCGCCGTAGATGCCGAGCTGTACGTGCCCTTCGGCTCCGGGCATCAGGTAAGGGAACAGGATCTTGTCTGCCGCCTGGTTGAGATTGCCCACTACACTCAGCAGCAGCAGAGGCCAGGTGTAGGCCAGCATGCGCTTTGCCAGCGCTCCGTCGAACTTTACACCCAGCCCGCGAAGCTCTGGAATGAACCCGAGCGTCACCAGCGCCGTGCAGGCAAGGTTGGCGAAGAATATGAACCCCACACCGTCATTGAAGTGATGATACGTTGCCTCCAGCCCCGGATGCGAGCCGAACAGCAGCGGCAGCACCAGGAAGATGCCCAGAGTGAGCAGGATATTCGGAATGATGAACGCAAACTTGAGCGCCATGAACTTCAGCGGCCGCCGGTCGATCCGCAGCTTGGAGAACATGATGGCCTGGAAGGCGTCCAGTCCTACGATAATGGCCATGCATCCGATGTATTCCGGATGCTCTGAATACCCCATGGCTCCGGAAATGGGCTTGACCAGCGCAAGAACCGCCGCCACGAACAGCAACGCCACTATTCCCACCATCTTGAGCGACGTGCCGTACACCCGGCGCGGATCTTCTCCGTCCTTGTTTGAGAAACGGAACATGGTGGTCTCCATGCCGAAGGTGAGCAGCGCCAGCAGCAGTGCAGTATAGGCGTAAAGGTTGGTGACTATGCCGTAACCGCCGCTGGCTGCCGAAATCTTATACGTATAAACCGGCACCAGCAGATAGTTCAGGAAGCGCCCGACTATGCTGCTGAGGCCGTAAATTGCGGTGTCTTTTGCTAACGATTTGAGGTTCATTTATCAAGCTTGCGGTAGTTCACGCCCAGCTTGTCCAGCAGGGGAAGTTCGTGCTCGGCAAGGGTTTTCTTGAAGCGGTCGAGGTCCTTAACCGAAGGGTCGCTCCACTGAATCTCGGAAAGTGCGAGGACGCGCGGGAAGAGCATATACTCAAGATGCTCGGTGGTTGCGATATACTCTGTCCAGAGGTTGCACTGAACGCCGAGGATGTGTTTGCGTGCCTCTGCGGGAATCTCTGCCAGAGGGTCGTATCCATATATCCTCTCAAGAGTGATAGCGCCTTCCGCCACGTCGCCCTTTGTCCACTGGTGGGTGATGCTGAAGGGCTCCTTCCTGAGGTCGGGGGACTGGACGTAGTCTATGTAGCAATAGGTGGTGGGTGACATGATGACGTCGTAGCCCATGGAGGAGGCCTTGATGCCCCCGGAGGTGCCGCGCCAGCTCATTACGGTTGCGCCCTTGCCAAGGTCGCCCTCAAGGATTTCGTCCCAGCCGATGATCTTCTTGCCTTTGCTCTCGAGGTGCTTCTGCATGCGCGAGGTTACATAGTTCTGCAGGCGTGCGGTTGCCGAAACGCCGTCTTTGTCTACCAGTCCGAGTTCCTTTACCTTTGCCTGGCAGTCGGGGTCTTTCTCCCACTCGTCACGGGGGCATTCGTCACCGCCGATATGGATGTACTCGCTGGGGAAGAGGTCTGCCACCTCGCTCAGCACGTCCTCAAGGAACTGCATGGTCTTCTCGTTGCCCACGTTGAGCACCTGCTTGGAGATGCCCCATCTCATCCATACTTCGTAAGGCTGGGGCTTGCTGTCCTTGCATCCGAGCTCGGGATAAGCGGCCAGAGCGGCCTGCATGTGGCCGGGGAGGTCGATTTCCGGGACGATGGTGATGCCGCGGGCGGCCGCGTAGGCGACGATGTCGCGGATCTGGTCTTTGGTGTAGTAGCCGCCGTAGCGGATGCCGTCGTTGGAGTTCCAGTCGCCTCCCACCATTGTGCCGTTACGGAAGGCTCCGACCTCGGTGAGGCGGGGGTACTTGTCTATCTCTATCCTCCAGCCCTGGTCGTCGGACAGGTGCCAGTGCAGGCGGTTGAGCTTGAAGATGGCCATCACGTCAAGCACTTTCTTTACCTCGTCCAGGCTGAAGAAATGCCTGCAGCAGTCCAGCATCACGCCGCGGTATCCGAAGCGGGGGGCGTCTGCGATCTGGCAGCAGGGAACCTTCCAGCAGGCCTTAAGGTCGGGGGTGTCGCCGTAGATGGAAAGCGGCAGCATCTGACGGATGGTCTGCAGGGCGTACAGGAAGCCGTTGAAGTCGCTTGCCCGCACTACGCCGGCGCGTTTGCCGATGCTGATGTTATAGCCTTCGGGGGCAATGGATGCGTCTTTGATAAAGTAGAGCCCCTTGAGCTTTCCGGTGCTCACGGTGCGCTCCAGGCCGACGGGAGCTGCGACGGAGCTCGTCTTGCCGCTTACGAGCGTGAGGCGGTCTGCAAAGATGCGGACGGCCTTGAGGCTCTGTGCGTCCATCGCGGGATCGCAGTTGATGTTGATGCCCTTGAGCTTGAGGGTTCCCTTAGACATCTCTAATTTCTGGGGAGCCGGAACAATCTGAGGTTCAGCGACTTTTGCTGCCTGCATGCTGACGGGGAGCACCAGGGCGAGGAATAACAGTAGGCGTTTCATATGGCTTATTGTTGAATGATTGATTCTGCTATGGCTCTTAGTTTTGCGGCAACTTCTTCCGGGAGTTGGCAAGAGGGGACCTCTCCCTTGAAAGGTTTGCCTGTGATTACCAGATAGGTTATGCAGGCCTTGAGGTATGCCCCTGCAAGGCCGGGATGCTTGGCGTCCGAATCGTACAGGTTGGGAGCCGCACCGGCTGCCCGGGCGGCTGCGAAAGCCTGACCTACCGGGCTTACCTGGGAACGGCTCACTCTGGCAAGCGTCTGCGTGCCTTCCGTAAGCAGGCGGTCAAACTCCGCCATGCTGCCGAAGCCGCCGAAGTTTCCGTTCTCATACGCCCAGGTGTTCTCTACGTGGATCTCGCAATCCGGAGAAGTGGCGCGAAGGGCGTCGCAAAGGTCGCACAGCGCAAGCCTGATGTCGCGGCCGGCGTATGCGTCCTTCGCCAGATATGCAGGCTCCTGGCTCTGTCCCTGCAGGAATGCAAAGTCGAAAACCTCCGAAGACAAGGTGCTTAGCGACAGGTGCAGCCTTGTGTGGTCCCGGAAAGTCTGGCCTCCCTTGAGCGATGACCTGATGTCCAGCTGGATGCCCTGTGAAAAAGCGATTTGCTGCAAAAGGACAGGTTCTCCGTAAAAGTAAGTAAACGAATTGCCCAGAAGGAACACGCTGAAGTGTTTTACGGGAGCCTTGTTGCCAAGCGGCTTCAGAATGGCGCCGATATACGGGGCGCTCTTTATGGAAACCGCATTCTCGGGGTCTTCTTTATTGAGTTCCGAGCCGTCTGTCGCAAAGCTGCTGCACACGCGGCAACGCACTACAAGCGAGTCTTTTACTGCTTTTTTAAGGCGGAAGACCTCCTGGTAAGTGCTTGGATGCCTGTCTGCCGCGCTTACTGTCGCGAAAGAATAGGAAGCCCGTCCGTCCTGAAGAAGCCTGGAAGAAACGCTTTGCCAGGAATTGCCGTCCTGCACCTCCACGATGTAGTGGCGGGGCGCTTTCTCTCCCAGGTTTTCCAGGCAGACACCGAACTGCACATAAGTGCCGGCAGGCAGCTTGTCCTGCACCGGTATGCTGAAGGTTATGGCGTCACCTTCTGCAAGGCCCTTGCGCTCCAAGGGGGCGTCAAGGAACCAAATGCCCGGAAGGAGCTGGGCAAGCAGTCCTAACAGCAGCGTGAGCTTCATTTCTGTGCGTAGAGCTTGATGATGTTAAGTATTACTGCCGATGCCTTCTGCATGCTCTCTACCGGCACCCACTCGAACTTGCCGTGGAAATTGAGACCGCCGGCGAAGATGTTGGGGCAGGGGAGGCCCTTGAACGAGAGATTTGCTCCGTCCGTGCCGCCGCGGATGGGCTGGATGCGGGGTTTCACTCCGGCCATCTCCATTGCCTTGACGGCTTTTTCTATCACTATGTCGTAGTGGGGCTCAACCATCTCGCGCATATTGTAGTACTGGTCTTTTAGCGTGAGGGTGGCGGTACCAGCGCCGTATTTGTCGTTTATGAAGTCGCAGCAGCGCTTTACTGTTTCTTTCTTCTGCCCGAACTTGGCGCGGTCGTGGTCTCTCACTATCCAGGTGAGGGAAGCCTCCTCCACTGTGCCCTTGAAGCTCACGATGTGCAGGAAACCTTCGTAGTCCTGAGTGTACTCGGGCCTCTGGTTTACGGGCAGAAGCGAGATGAGTTCCTGACCTATGAGTATGGCGTTGAGCATCTTGCCCTTGGCGTATCCGGGATGCACGTTGCGTCCCTGGATCTTCACGACGGCGCTGGCGGCATTGAAGTTCTCGAACTCCAGCTCGCCCACTTCTCCGCCGTCCATGGTGTAGCCGAAATCGGCTCCGAAGCGATTGACGTCGAACTTAACCACGCCGCGGCCTATTTCCTCGTCGGGAGTGAAGCCGACCTTGATTTCTCCGTGCTTGAATTCCGGATGCGTCACGATGTACTGGACCGCATCCATTATCTCAGCCACGCCGGCCTTGTCGTCTGCGCCCAGAAGGGTGGTGCCGTCGGTGGTAATGAGGGTCTCTCCCTTGTGATCCAGAAGCTCAGGGAAGTCTTTGGGGTCGAGCATGAGGCCGGGAACGCCCTTCAGGGCAATGGGGCTGCCGTCGTAGTTGCTTATTATCTGCGGCTTGATGTCTTTGCCCGAGGCGTCGGGAGCAGTATCTACGTGAGCTATGAATCCCACGGCGGGGACCTTTTCCTCCACGTTGGAAGGGATTGACGCCATTACGTATCCGTATTCGTCCAGCGTGGCTTCTACGCCCATCGCCAGCAGCTCGTCCCGCAGCATCCGCAGCAGGTCAAGTTCCTTAGCCTCGGAAGGCTGGGCCTCAGACTCCTCGTTGCTCTGTGTATCTACTGCAACGTATCTTAGAAATCTGTCAAGTATATTTTCCATATTTAAAGGTATTATTCGTTACTTATTGTGCCCAAAAGAATGAGTGGTGCTGTTTGAAAACCGTGGCCGCCCATGGCCGCGTGAATGGGAGGGGCCCGCAAATTTTGCTAATAATTTGTGGGAGGGATGGAACGAAGTGGAAGTTTTCAAACAGCAGCCACTCATTCTTTTGCTTTCTTAAGGGATGCGTATATCATATAGCCGCAGATACCGAGGAACGGCAGGATCGCGATCATTTCTGCGGGTGCGGCACCGGAAGCGCCTGCGGTGTTCCAGGAACCCAGGAACCAGTCTGCTCCTGCGAACTTGAGGATGGCGGAAACGACTCCCATTAGAGCGCCGCCGGCAATGAAGCCGCTGGCTATGAGCGTGCCCTTCTCCTGACGGCTGCGGTTGAGTTCCGCATCCTTGCTGCGGGTGCTGACGTACCAGGAAATGGCGCCGCCCACCAGCAGCGGGAGGTTAAGGTCTATGGGGATGAACATTCCAAGGCAGAACGCCAGGGCGGGGACCTTGAAAACGGTGAGAAGTATGGCGATTACCGCGCCGATGCCGTAGAGGAGCCAGGGGGCGCTGCCGCCGTTCATCATAGGCTGGATTACTGCGGCCATGGCGTTTGCCTGCGGAGCCACGAGGGCGCCGTCGCCGGTGAAGCCGTAGGTCTTGTTGAGGACCAGCATTACGCCGCCCACGGTAGCAGCTGCCACAGCAACTCCAACGAACTTCCAGGCTTCCTGCTTTTTGGGAGTAGTACCGATCCAGTAACCTATCTTGAAGTCTGTGATGAGTCCGCCCGCGGTGCTGAGCGCCGTACACACCACGCCGCCGATTACCATTGCCGCAACCATTCCGGCATTGCCCTTAAGGCCCACGGCAACAAGCACCAGAGCGGTGATGATCAGCGTCATAATGGTCATGCCGCTCACAGGGTTGGTTCCCACTATGGCAATGGCGTTTGCCGCCACTGTAGTGAACAGGAAGGCGATGAGCGCCACGATGAGCAGGGCGATGATTGCCTGCCAAACGTTAGCCACCACTCCGCCGAAAGCGAAGAATGCGAAGATTGCCAGCAGAGCCACGGTGATGCCGAGGATGACGGTGCGCATGGGAAGATCTTCCTGCGTGCGCTCGGAGGCCGCGGCCTGTGCGCCGGGCTTGCGCTTGAACTCGCCCACTGCAAGGCCAACGGCGCTCTTGATGACGCCTGCGCTCTTAATGATTCCGATTATGCCGGCCGTAGCTATGCCGCCTATGCCGATATGGCGCGCATACTCCTTAAATATCTGCTCGGGCGCCATTGAACCTATGGTCTGGGTGAGTCCCGTGCCCATAAGGTCTATTACCTGACCGCCCCAAATGAGGTTCATGAGAGGTATGATGAGAAGCCACACCAGGAACGAGCCGCAGCAAATCACGAATGCGTACTTGAGACCTATGATATATCCCAGGCCGAGCACTGCGGCGCCCGTGTTGAGCTTGAGAACCAGCTTGGCCTTGTCTGCCACTACCTGTCCCCAGTGCATCACGGTTGTGCTGAGAGTCTCTGCCCAGGCGCCGAAGGTGGCTACCACGAAGTCGTACAGACCGCCGATGAGGCCTGCGATAACGAGCGTCTTGGCGCTGCCGCCGCCGCTTTCTCCGCTCACGAGCACCTGAGTGGTTGCCGTGGCCTCGGGGAAAGGATACTGGCCGTGCATCTCCTGCACGAAGTATTTACGGAAGGGGATGAGGAAAAGTATACCCAGCACGCCGCCCAGCAGGGAGCTGAGGAACATCTGCCAGAAGTTTACGTCCAGACCCAGGATATATATTGCCGGAAGAGTGAAGATTGCACCGGCAACGACTACGCCGGAGCAGGCTCCTATGCTCTGTATTATGACGTTCTGCGACAGGGAGTCCTTTTTGCCGAGGATTCCCGTTACGCCTACCGCTATTATGGCAATGGGGATTGCCGCTTCGAAAACCTGGCCGACTTTAAGTCCCAGGTAGGCCGCCGCTGCCGAGAACAGGATCGTCATCAGCAGACCCATCGTCACCGAGTACGGCGTCACCTCCAGGGGCTTCCGCTCCGGGCTCATCAGGGGCTGGTACTTCTCCCCCGGCTTCAGGGGCCTGTGCGCGTTTTCGGGCAGCGAGAGATTTTTGTTTTCTTTCATATTCCTTTCGGTATTTTTCTACGTATTTCTGCAGTCTGGCCTGTTCACGCGCCTCCTGGCGCTCTATCGCCTTGAGCTGGCGAAGTTTCTTTGCCCTCTGACGCTCGAGCAGCTTCTGCTGCTTGGCGGCTTCTTTTGCGGCGTCCAGCGAATCCAGCTGCGCCCAGCGGGACTCGCGCTCAGCTATTCTCGCCTGTCTTTCGGCTTCACGCAGCGCCTTCTTTTTCTCCTGTTCCTCTTTTTTAAGCTGCCTGGGATCTACCGTGGGGACGGACAGGGGGTCGACTACGGTGGACACCGCGGTGGAGTCGGAACCGGCCTTGTGCTGCACTGCTGAAGTAGTGTCGTGTGCATGCACGGCTACGGAGTCTGCAATCGCTCCTATGGTGCCAACGGAATCCTTAATGGCCTTTACTGCGGAGGCTATGGAGTCTGCCTGGGCCATCAGGTTGTCTTCTGCCGTCGTCAGTACCGGCGGCTCTTCCGGCAATGGCTCCCTTTCTACGTATTTAGGTTTGGGTATGCGTGCGAGGGAGTCACGTACCGCTATTTCCCTGCGTATGCCCTGTATGTAGCCGGGGAAGTATTTGGCTGCCTGGGGGAAGTCGGGCTGCTTCTTTGCCCTGAAGGCTTTCCTGGTGGAAGGACGGAGTTTGATGTGGGTTACTTCTTCCGGGCGCGTAGGTCTGATGTCGGGGTTCCAGTTGAAACCCTTCATCTGCTTGTCTGCCTGTGGCAGCTGCACGACGGGGTAGGCGTTGTTCTTGGGCGATTCGAAGTAGTATACCTGGTCTATGGATCCTTCCTTGAGCCAGGCGGACAGGATCTTTGACTCCACTTTGTTTACGGTGGCAAGCACGCCGTTCTCTTCCAGATAGAAGAGGGCAGCGGAGCCTCCCAGGGCATCGAACCTCAGGATGGTGTTGGTGGTGGAGTCGAAGTATGCCATTACCTCGGCGCCTTTTATCTGGTCATAGCAGATT
>JAGCCD010000163.1 GCA_017651785.1 Bacteroidales bacterium | reverse complement strand
CGTGATGTGGATTTCTCCCGTCATTGCAAACGCTGCCGACGGTTCCGTGGTGGCTCCTCTGGGCTTCTGCGGCGCTCTGCTCTGCATCGGTCTCATCAACTTCATAATCTTCGGCGTAATGGACCGCAAGTTCGACAACCAGCTCATCGCCGCCGGACTCGCCACGGACGAAAAGTCTCCCGAGGACGAATTCCACGTGAGCGACCTTGGCGCCATCTTCAAGAGCAAGATGTTCTGGATCGTGGCCCTGCTCTGCGTCCTGTACTACAGCGCCATCTTCCCGTTCCAGAGGTACGCCCCCAACTTCCTGGAGGAAACCCTGGGCATAGACGCGGCAACGGCGGCCCGCCTCTTCAGCTGCTTCCCCATCTTGGCAATGTGCCTCACGCCGCTCCTGGGCATTTTCCTGGACCGCGTGGGTAAAGGCGCCTCAATGCTTATGCTGGGCTCTATCATAATGATAGTGTGCCACTTGAGCTTTGCATTCATACTGCCCGTGTTCCCTCACAAGTGGTTCGCGCTTCTGCTCATCGTGGTGCTGGGCGTAAGCTTCTCGCTCGTTCCGGCGGCCCTGTGGCCCAGCGTGCCCAAGATCATAGACGAGAAGATCCTCGGCAGCGCCTACTGCCTCATTTTCTGGGTGCAGAACATCGGCCTTTGCCTCGTCCCCATGCTCATCGGCTTCCTTCGCCAGAGCACCGGCGGATATACCATCCCGATGATTGTGTTCTCCAGCTTCGGCGTGCTCGCCTTCATATTCAGTATCTTCCTCAAGACTGAAGACCGCAAGAAGAAATACGGCCTGGAGCTCCCCAACATCAAGAAAGAGGAGCAGGCTCCCGCAGAATAAAGGATGAATAAAACTCTCAAATGGGTAGCATTGGCATGTCTCGTGCTGCCCATGTTTGCGTCTTATTACTTCGACGATATGTTTTCCAGCATATCGTCCCTGTTCGAGTCCGCCTCGCTCACCAAACTGGGCTGGGACGCTGCCGGTTACGGACTTTATGCCAGCGGCTACAGCGTCCTCTGCGTTTTTGGCGGACTTGTCCTGGGAGGTATCCTTCTGGACAAGTGGGGCGTCCGTGTGAGCGGCTCCATATTCGTGGGAATGATGGTAGCCGGCGCAGGCCTGGTTACGTGGGCGCTGCTGCACGGCGGAAGCCATTCGCTCAGCCTTGCTTACACTGGTGTGATGTTCTTCGGCCTTGGCAGCGAGATTGCCGGAACGGCCGTTACTCGGAGTATCGCAAAGTGGTTCAAGGGAGGGCCGATGGCGCTTGCAATGGGCCTTCAGCTTGCCATTGCCCGTCTGGGCACGGCCTTCGCCCTGGTGCTCTCGCCGCTGCTGGTCGCAGAGCAGACCAATCACGTCTACACGCTGCAGGAGACTGCCCGCCCCGCCCTGGTGGGAATGGGGCTGATGGCCCTTGGGCTTATTCTCTGGGCCTTTTTTGTGGCGCTTGACGCAGGGTTTGACAAGAGGGCCGGAGAAGTCCGGCAAGATGCTCCCCGCGCAGACGAAACCTTCCGTTTCAAGGATGTGCTGGGAGTGCTGGGTAACCGCAATTTCTGGCTCCTTGGACTGTTGTGCGTTTGCTTTTACAGCACCGTAATCGCTTTCAAGAAGTTCGCCGGGGCAATTCTTATTCCCCGCTTCGATATTCCCGCAAGCGCCGCCGGCTGGATGGTCAGCATGCTGCCGTTTTCTACGGTCATATTCGCTCCTCTGTTCGGCATGCTGGTAGACAAGGCCGGCAAGGGCACTCGCTGGATGGTCATCGGCGCCGTGCTGGCGCTCACCGCCCATCTGCTCCTTGCCTTCGCTCCCACCGGAGTGCCGTTCTGGGGCTATCTGGCAATGGTTTTCCTGGGATTCGGGTATTCGCTGGTTCCGGCAGCGCTATGGCCGTCGGTTCCCAAGATTGTTCCGGACAAGGTGCTTGGCACTACCTTCGCCCTCATCTACTGGGTGCAGAACCTCGGCCTTCTGGCTTTCAAGATGCTGGCAGGACGCATAATAGGCAACGACGCAGATTCCGTCCTGGCAGGTCCGGTGGGCACCGAGCTGATGTTCGTCACCCTATCTGTAGCAGCGCTGGCCGTAGCCCTGCTGCTGCGCCGCACGTCGGCACGGCACCCTGAGCTGGGCCTTGACAAGGGCAAGGGCTGATTGGGTTACTTCTGCCGGCAGAAGACCTCTATGGGGCAGCCGGTAAGCTGGAAGTTCTCCCTCAGCTTATTCTCCAGGAACCTCTTGTACGGATCTTTAACGTACTGCGGCAGGTTGCAGAAGAAAGCGAATGCGGGAAAAGCCGTAGGCAACTGGGTTACATACTTGATTTTCACGTACTTCCCCTTCCATGCCGGAGGGGGAGTTTCTTCTATCAGTGGCAGCATGACCTCGTTGAGGCGGGCGGTGGGAATCTTCTGTGAATAGTTGGCGTACACCGTGGCGGCGGCATCAAGGACGTCTCCTATTCGCTGCATCTTAACAACAGAGGTGAAGATGATGGGGACGTCGTCGAACGGGGCGATGCGGGAGCGCAGGGCCTGGGTGTACTCCTTCATTGTGTTGGTGTCTTTGATGAAGAGGTCCCATTTGTTCACCACCAGCACGCAGCCCTTGCGGTTGCGGGCGATGAGGGAGAAAATGTTCATATCCTGTGCCTCCATTCCGGTGGTGGCGTCTATCATCATTATGCAGACGTCGGAGTGCTCTATCGCGCGGATGGAACGCATGACCGAGTAGAACTCAAGGTCCTCGTGCACCTTGGTCTTGCGCCTTATGCCGGCGGTGTCTACCAGCATAAACTCGTGGCCGAACTTGTTGTAGTGGGTTTCTATGCTGTCGCGTGTGGTGCCGGCGACGGGGGTGACGATGTTTCTCTCTACACCCAGCAGGGCGTTGGTGAGGGAAGACTTGCCAACGTTGGGCTTACCCACGATGGTGATTCTGGGCAGGCCGGCGTACGGGTCCTCGGAGGGTCCGGACTCTTCCGGGAGGGCGGCGACAACCGCATCCAGCAGGTCGCCGGTTCCGGAGCCGTTGGCAGCGGAGATGGTGTAGATTTCTCCCAGTCCCAGGCCGTAGAACTCGTAGGCGTCGTACATCTTGTTGCCCGTATCTACCTTGTTGACGCACAGCACCACGGGCTTGCGCGAGCGGCGCAGCACCTCTGCAATCTCTGCGTCGTAATCTGTGATGCCGGTGGCGGCCTCTACCATAAAGAGCACCACGTCGGCCTCGTCTATTGCAATCTGCACCTGGGTGCGGATGGCGGTCTCGAATACGTCTTCGGAATTGGTGGTGTAGCCTCCGGTGTCTACTACGGAGAACTCGCGGCCGCACCATTCGCAGCGGCCGTAATGGCGGTCGCGGGTTACGCCGGCGGTGTCGTCTACGATTGCCTTCCTGGTTCCTACCAGACGGTTGAAAAGGGTGGACTTGCCGACGTTAGGCCGTCCTACTATTGCTACCAGACTCATAGAGCTTACAGTCTTTGCACGCCTCGGATGTTCCGGGGCCGGTGCAGGTTAAACCTTGTGCCTCCGCGTCTACGTCCTTGAAGCAGCGTATGCCGCGGCGGCGCATTTCTTCGTTGGAACCCACGTCGAACTGCGGAAAGTCCTTCTTCCGCACGATGATGTTGAAGCACAGTCCCAGGACGCCGAGTCCCAGAACTGCAATCGCAGCTATGAGAGTGGCGCCCATTGTGTGCTAAAAGTCTATGCTGATGGGTTCGTAGTTGTATACTTTGTTTATGATGCGTGCGAACACGGGGGCCATGGATATGATGCGTATCTTCTCGTCGCCCTCAAGCTCGGGGTGGGGGATGGTGTCTGTGATGAACACCTCGGCCAGCGACGACTCGTGGATGCGGCGCAGCGCGTTGCCGGACAGGATGCCGTGGGATGCGCAGGCCCTCACGCTGGCGGCGCCCTTCTCCATAAGGACGTCGGCCGCTTTGCAGAGGGTGCCGGCGGTGTCTATCATATCGTCTATTATGAAGATGTTGCGGTCTTCTACGTCACCGATGGCGCGGATCTCTGACACCACGTTGGCGCGCTCGCGGGTTTTGTGGCATATAATGACTCCGCACTCGCGGCCCTCGCGGGTGAGCCTCTTGGCGTAGGAGTTTGCCCTCTTGGCGCCGCCCATGTCGGGAGCTGCGACTGCAAGGTTGGGCAGGCCCATTGAATCTATGATGGGGAGGAACACGCGGCTTGCGTTCACGTGGTCTACGGGGATGTCGAAAAAGCCCTGGATCTGGTCTGCGTGAAGGTCGCAGGTCATAACGCGGTCTGCGCCGGCGGCGGTGAGCACATTGGCGATGAGCTTGGCGCCAATGGAGACGCGCGGCCTGTCTTTACGGTCCTGCCTGGCCCATCCGTAGTAGGGGATGACGGCGATGACCTTGTCTGCAGATGCGCGCTTGGCGGCGTCTATGGTGAGCAGGAGCTCCATGAGATTGTCTGCCGGCGGCATTGTTGACTGGATGATGAACACTGTGGCTCCACGCACGCTCTCTGCGTAGAGAGGCTGGAACTCGCCGTCGCTGAACAGGTCAAGCTGAAGGTCTCCCAGGTGGATGGGGAGCTCGTCTGGACGCAGGTTTGCGTTGATGGATTCGATTACCTTGCAGGAGAAGTCTTTTGATGCCCTGCAGGCGAAAATTTCCATTCGATGGGTGTGTATCATTTCACAGGGATTTAAGGATAGATTCTATGAACGAAAGGATTTCCTCGCGGCCTGAGCCGGAAGAGGAACTGCTGGCCAGCATGGGCGGAAGCTCTTCCCAGGTCTGGGAGAGGATGGCGCAGTCGCGGTCTATCTGATTCTGAAGCGCCACGGGGCCCAGTTTATCCGTCTTGGTGAAAATAATGCCGAAGGGGATGCCGTGCTCGCCCAGCTCGGACAGGAAGTCTATGTCTATCTTGCCTATGTCGTGCCTGGAGTCTATGAGGACGAACAGCATAGCCAGGTCGGGAGACTCCATTATGAACTCGCGGATTACCTCTGCAATCTCGTCCCTGAGCTTATTGGGGAGCTTGGCATAGCCGTAGCCCGGCAGGTCTACCAGGTACCATTTGTCGTTGATGAGGAAGTGGTTTACAGCCTTTGTCTTGCCCGGGGTAGAAGAAGTGAGCGCCAGGCGGCTGCGCCCCGTGAGCATGTTGATGAGGGATGATTTGCCGACGTTTGAACGGCCTATGAAGGCTATCTCCGGAAGGCGGCGGGCAGGTTTCTGGGCAACACGTGTGCTGCTTCCCGCGTATGTGGCCTGCGAAATTTTCATCTCCTTAGATTCAAGGTACAAATATACATAAAAATTCGTATATTTGTTAGCCGAGATAAAGATGGAAAGGGACTTTTTGGAACTGCTTGAATTGCAGACACTCATACGTGAGGGTGTTGAAGAATCAGTGCCCGGTCCCGTACGCGTGAGAGCAGAGATTGCCTCCCTTCAGCACAAAGCAAACGGCCATTGCTACCTGGAGCTGTGCGAGAGCGGCCCCCGCGGCCCCGTGGCCAAGGCCAGGGCCGTCATCTGGCGCGGCCGCTTCGAGGTTCTTTCCCGCAAATTCATCCAGGCTTCCGGCGGCCCGCTGGCCCCGGGAATGTCCCTGGTATTTGAGGTTACCGTGAGTTACAGCGAGCTTTACGGCCTCACCCTCGTAATAGAAGACGTAGACGTGCAGCATACCCTCGGAGAGGCTGAGCTCCTCCGCCGTGAAACCATAGAACGCCTTGAGAAAGAGGAACTTATAGACCTCCAGAAAGAGCTCGCCCTGCCCGACGTGCCATACAGCATCGCCGTAATCTCGGCTCCTGACGCGGCAGGCTACGGAGACTTCCGCCGCCACCTGCTGGAGAACGAATACGGCTTCGCCTTCGACGTACACCTATTCGAGGCCACGATGCAGGGAGACACCGCCCCGGCGTCCATCGTCGCGGCGCTCGGCCGCATAGAGGCAGTGCAGGATGAGTACGACGCCGTTTTTATCATGCGCGGCGGCGGCAGCGTGCTTGACCTTTCCTGCTTTGACGATTATTCCCTCTGCGCCGCCATCGCCCGCTTCCCCCTGCCTGTCTATACGGCGATAGGGCACGACAGAGACGTCCATGTGGCCGATATGGTTGCTTGCGGCTCCGTCAAAACCCCCACCGCCCTTGCCGACCTTTGCATAGACGCCGTAGCGGCAGAAGATGAGCGCATATCCTCGCTGGAGAGCCGCCTGCGCCTTGGTCTCACCTCAAAGATAGCCTATATGGAAACGCTGAGCGAGCGCCTTGCCCACCGCGTCTGCGTGGCGTTCCTCTCCAAGATAGCGGCGTCTGAGAACACCCTCTCTGCGCTCGCAACGCGCATTGCTGCAACAGACCCGCGCGCCATCCTTTCCCGCGGCTACGCCCTCGTCACCGGCGCCGGAGGCCGCATAGTAAAGAGCGCCGCGGCAGTAAACGTGGGCGACGCCCTTCAGATTCAGTATTCAGACGGAAAAATCAACTGCACAGTCGATGGAAAAATTTGACTACTCAAAAGCAATAGCGGAACTCGAACGCCTGGCCGCCCTGGCGGAAGACCCCGACACGGGCCTTGACAAGCTGGACGAGAATATTAAGCGCTCGCAGGAACTCATAGAGCAGTGCCGCGAGTACCTCCGCACCGCACGCACCAAAGTGGAACAACTGGGAAAATGAAAAAGATATATCAAACCGACCCCTGGCT
>JAGCCD010000023.1 GCA_017651785.1 Bacteroidales bacterium | reverse complement strand
CTCCCGGAGGCGTTGGCCACAGCTGGCAGCAGGTATCCAGCGGAGGCACCACAATAGGCACAAAAGGCGCCCTGGGAGCGGCGCGCGTAATGTATCTGTGCGCCGTGGAACTTCTCTCGAACGACGCCACCCTCCAGGCCGTTCGCCAGGAGTTCCTGCAGCGCCGCGGCGCAGACTTCAAGTTTGAGCCGATGATGGGAAACCGGCGTCCACCCTTCCTCCCTGCAGCCTCGATGGGTCGCTCGCTCACCCCGGAAATCCTCTCCGCAGTGGCGTCTGAGGCCGATTCTCGCCTTCAGCAGAAGCTGATGACAAAGGGCATCGAGGCCTATGCACGCGAGGGCCTGACGGAGCTTCCGGACACGAGCGGACTGGACGTATTCCTTCCGTCGCAAGGCATTTACGACCAGGCTTCGTCGGGCCGCTGCTGGTACTTCGCCACCGCTAACGTGCTGAGCCCGGACCTGGAGCTCTCGGTCGTCTACCCCTATTTCTGGGACATGCTGGAAAAGGCGAATCTGTTCCTCGTTGATGTTTGGGATCACCGCAAGGAGGCGCTTGACAGCCGTGCCAACGAAGCCCTTTTCAAGCGCCCCACCTGGGACGGCGGGCATTTTATGGAAGCCACGTATCTTATTGACAAATACGGAGTTGTGCCATCGGCCGCAATGCCTGAGACCTTTAATTCCGCCGCCTCTGCAGACCTGCTGCGGCAGCTCAGGGGTATGCTCAGGAGCTTCGGCCTTAAGCTTCGCTCCAGCTCCAATCCCGAGTCCGTGCGGCTTGATGCGCTGCGGTGCGTGTACCGGCTGCTGAGTCTCACCCTGGGCACGCCGCCCTCGGAGTTCGAGTGGAACGGGAAGAGCTACACTCCCCTGTCTTTCAGGGAGGAATTCATTCAGCAGGACCTTTCAGGCAGATTCGCCATACTTATGAACGATCCCACGCGCGAGTATTATAAGATGTACCGCGTAGAGGCCTCTCACGGGGCCGCAGATGCGCCCGAATGGACCTTCCTTAACCTCCCGGCGGACGATCTGGAAGCGCTCGGCGTAGCCTCCCTCAGGGGCGGCGACCGCTTCTACTTCACCTGCGACACATATCAGGACGCCATGGCAGACGAGGGTGTGTACGACGTGCGCCTTTCGCCTGACTTTGGCTACAGGATGACAAAAGAAGAACTGTTCCTGAGCAGGGACGTTACCTCCGCCCACGCAATGGCAATGTGCGGTTTTGCCCTTGGGCAGGACGGCCGCGTGTCCCGCTGGGTTACAGAGAACAGCTTCGGCCTCTCAAGAGGCTACGGCGGATACGTGGTGCTGCAGGACGAATGGTGGCGCCGCTACACCTTCAGGATGGCGGTTGACGTGAAGTATCTGTCTGATACCCAGCGCGCTATGCTTTCCCAGGCGCCGGTCTTGATTCCCCGTTGGAATCTGTACTGATTACCAGAGGAAATTATTGAACGGGTAACGGCCCGCGTGAATTTCCGCGACCATTTTATAGATGTCGTCGCGGAGTTTGGGGAGGCCGTCTTTGCTGAGGGCGGAGATGAAGATGCAGGGAATCTTCTTTGAATCTATCCATTCTGCCTTAAGCTCCTCGAGCGTGCGGTGCTCCGGCCCCTTGGGAACCAGGGAGAATTCGTCCCAAGGCTCGGGCTGGTACTTGTCTATCTTGTTGAATACCAGGTACTGGGGCTTGTCTCCGGCGCCAATGTCGCGAAGTGTCTTCTGAACAACGTCCATCTGCTCCTGGAAGTCAGGGGCGGAGATATCAACCACGTGCACAAGGATATCGGCCTCGCGAACCTCGTCCAGCGTGCTCTTGAAGGCTTCTACGAGCTGGGTGGGGAGTTTACGGATAAAGCCTACGGTATCGCTAAGAAGGAAGGGGCAGTTCTCTATGACCACCTTTCTCACGGTCGTGTCCAGCGTTGCAAAGAGCTTGTCTTCTGCGAAAACGCTCGATTTTGACAGCAGGTTCATCAGGGTGCTCTTGCCCACATTGGTGTAGCCCACAAGCGACAGGCGCACCAGCTGCCCGCGGTTGCCCCGCTGGGTAGCCATTTGCTTGTCTACTTTCTTGAGCTGCTCCTTAAGGCGGGCTATACGCTCGCGGACTATACGGCGGTCTATCTCTATCTGGGTTTCTCCCATACCGCCTCGGGTGCCCACGCCGCCCCTCTGGCGCTCAAGGTGGGTCCACATTCCGGCAAGGCGCGGAAGCATATAGTTGTATCGGGCCAAATCCACCTGCATACGTGCGTAGGCCGTTTTTGCCCGCTGCATAAATATCTCCAGAATAAGGCTTGTACGGTCTATCACTGCCGCAGGACGCACCACTTTTTCTATGTTGCGCTGCTGCATGGGAGAGAGTTCATCGTCGAATATGACGTACTTGATGCACTCTTGCTCACAATAGGCCGCAAGCTCCTGGAGCTTTCCGCTGCGGATGTAGGTGGCCTTTTCCGGATGGTCGAGCCTCTGGATGAATTTACGGTCGGGGATGAACCCTGCAGTCTCTGCAAGGAAGGCAAGCTCGTCCAGGTATTCCGCTATCTTGCGGTCATCCTCTCCCTGACGTATTATTCCAACGAATACTGCTTTTTCCTGATCCATTCAATCTAAAAAAGGCGATGACTAAAAACTGCCGTTTTCAGCCATCGCTTTACTGCTATTTACTCTTAGGGAGGCCAGAATAAGTTACCTGAGCTGGAAGATAACCGGGAAGGTGTAGGTGACCTTTACCTTGCGGTCTCTCTGCTTACCGGGCGTCCACTTGGGGGACATGGAAACAACGCGAACCGCCTCTTTATCCAGTGAAGGGTCTACGCCGCGGAGGACCTTTACGTCGGATACCGAACCGTCTGTCTTAACGGTGAACTGCAGCATTACACGGCCCTGTACGCCGTTCTCTTTTGCAACCTCGGGATAAACGAGGCGCTGGTTGACCCACTTAGAGAAGTCGTTGGCGTCTCCGCCCTGGAATTTGGGCTTCTCCTCAACTAGCTGGAAAGGAATGGTTTCTTCCTCCACAACCTCCTCGTGAACCTCTTCTACGTAGTCGTGGATTTCGACACCCTGGGAGGCATCGTCCTCAAGGTTGAGGATGTTGTCGTTTACCTTGATGTCGTCGTCAATAATGTCGATCTGGTCTGAGAGGATGGGGATCTTGGCCACCTCGGGCGGCGGGGGAGGAGTTTCCTGGGTGATAGGAACCATCTCTTCCTCAATGATTTCCGTGTTCTCTGCAAAGAGGGATGCGTCTGCCTTTTCCTTGCTGCTCCACTCGAATGCGAGGAGGGTTACAAGGAGAGCCAGGACGAATCCTATCTCTACGAAAAGGAGTCTCTTGTTCTCAAGACTGGCCTTTGGTGATTTCTTGACTTCCATATCGCGTTATTATTTTAGTCTGTTCGGGTCTCAAATATATGAATTATTAATTTCAATTCCAATTTTTGTTGTAGATTTGCGCTGTTTTAATCTACTCTGGTATGGTTCGGTACTTCTGCGAGGACATCAAATTCAACTACAAAAACCGTCGGCTGAACAACCGGTGGCTCAGGCTTGTGGCGGGCAGCGAGATTTGCTCGCTGGGAGATATCAACATCATCTTCTGCTCTGATCCATACCTCCTGTCCGTAAACCTTCAATATCTGGGCCACGATTACTATACGGACATTATCACCTTCGATTATTCGGAAAAACCCGTCATCTCCGGAGACCTTTTCATAAGCATAGATTCGGTTAAGGAGAATGCCTCCTTCTACGGCGCAACCTTCGAGCAGGAGCTTCACCGGGTAATCGTTCACGGCATCCTTCACCTCATAGGCTACGACGACCACACGCCGGAAGACATCAAGGTGATGCGCTCAAAAGAAGACTACTACCTGGACATCCGCAAATCGCTTGGCGAGTGAAAGAGTCCGTCTACGACATAATAGTTGTCGGCGGAGGTCACGCCGGATGCGAGGCGGCGGTGGCGGCGGCACGCCTGGGGTCCAAGG
>JAGCCD010000162.1 GCA_017651785.1 Bacteroidales bacterium | reverse complement strand
TTTTACGGAAAAGCTTACAAGGGCGGCGACTCCAGGTATCCGGACAATGTCTACAAGATATACCCTTATGAGGTGAATTACAACCAGATGGCCGATATTTTCGAGAATAATACCGTCACCGGCCGTATGTACAACGAGGACAATAAGGTCACAGTGGATGTTTCCGGAAAGAACATACGCCACTGGGACGATGTGGCCAAAGTGCCCTATCTTACTGACACTGAAGGTCATATCCTTCTGAGTTACGACGCCCCCGAATCGGTTGCATTCAAAGGTCAGTTTGCCTTGTCGAAAGGCCTTTGCGGAGTCATGTGCTGGGAGTACCGCCACGACGATTCAAACCACTCCCTGCTCAAAGCCCTCTATAATTCGGTGTATTCGCAGTAGAACGCCTATCCCAGCATTTTTAGAATCAGCCGGTCCGGCGCGTCTGGCGCAATGGACCGGATGTGTGATACAAGCAACTCCAGTGACTCCTGGGGAGTATGCTGCGGCAGCGCCGGCTCATCGTCCACGAAAGGAAAGCCTCCGGGGCCACGCGTCTTTGGGGCCGCTGGCGCGGAATCATCCCAGCCGAACAGTGCCTCGGGGGCGCAGAAAGAAGCCCGCTGCCAGCCGGAGTAGTGAAGGTCCGGGCCGCTGTATACGCGGGCTATATCGCCGATTACCAGGCGGCACTGCATCTGGATGCGGGTTGCCACCGCGTCTGCGCCGCTCTTCTTGAGCCCCAGCAGCCGGCGGATATCTTTGCTGGCCACGGTGCCGTTGGCATGCAGGTAATCCAGAACGGTTTGATCTTCGGGGCCTGGCTGATATTTGGGCTGGCTGCGGCGCCAGTTCAGCAGCTCCCGGTACCACTGAGGAGTGGCAAAAGCCGCCTTGCCGCCCCATAGGAACTTGCCGTAGGCGATTTCTCCGCTCTGCACGCAATACACCTTCCAGTCCCACGGGCCCAGCGTGTCCGAGTCTCCGTCGAACCAGAATTCCCGGGGGGTCAGTTCCTCAATGGAGTAGCCTTTGATGGGGTTCTCGAAGAAGGGCACGATCCCAAGGTCCTTTATGACCCTCAGCATCGCTTCTGCGTTTACAATCCCTGCCTGCGCCGGATTCCCCGCGTGACGTACAATAGACATACAATTGTTTTTAGATGAACTTTACAGCGGCAAGCTGCTGGCTGAACGAGTGAATTCCAGATTCAATTTTTCTGATAGTCTTGGCAGACGGCCTGCGATATCCACTGATGTAGTGGCCAAGTTGCTTCTGATTCACACCGGTAATTCGTTCCAATCCTGCAAGTGAAAATGCGTATGCATACTCTTGTAGGAACGAGGGAATATCGTATTTAAACTCAACCTGTACTTCCGGAAAAGCATCTCCGTTGCTCTCTACATACTCTTTCATCTCCTGAAGTCCGGCATGCCAGTCTTCAAGAGCCTCGTTAACTGTTGAACCGGTTCCGATAACGCCATATGGAAAGTTCTCAGTGGCGATATATACTGAGTAGAGACCATCAGCTCCCTTTTCTATCAATGCTGTTATCTTTTTCATAATGATACTCCCGACCTTCTTTCTATGTCTTTTTTTGTTCCAGGCTTTGCTTCTTCTGATTCGTGGTAACTTGTTTCGAAGAGTTGACCGGAAATAGGACTCTTCCAAATAGGATGACGGCCTCCATGTCTTACAACGTAGCACCCGGAACGCAGGAGGCGTTTGTGAATCTCTGAATATTTCATTTTCCATAGTCGTTTTGGTTTTTGCAAAGATAGTAATTTTTCTAACAAACACAAGCGCTGCCACACAAAAAAGGGCGACCTCACGGCCGCCCTTGAAGCTATTGTTTTGTCATTAAATCGAATAGTGCATGACGGAGGGTGCCGGAGGAGTCGTCCTCGCGGTATTCCCAGGAGAAGGCGCCGAGCATTCCTTTGCTCTTGAGGTAGGTGACGCGGTAGCCGATGGACTCTACGTCCTCGTAGCTGGCGTACATCTTGCCGGAGGCGTCTCCGAGGTAGCAGTTCTTGCCAACATCGTCCCAATGACGGATGTTGTAGCCTTCTACGCTCTTGCCGTTGGCAGTGCCTTTTTCAAGTGCCTCTTTTGCCATATAATATTGGACCGATGAAGGATAGACGGTGCCGTCTCCGTGCCCATAGAAGCCTATTCCGTAGTTCATACGGTCGTAGGGAACTCCCTGATTGTGGAAGATCTCTATGCTTTCGTCTCCGGAACGTTTACGGGTGAGAGCGGAACGATAGAGGGGCGAGTTGTGATAGGGAGGATCACCCATAGAGTAAGTCATTACGTTGATGTAATCTACCCACTCAAGCACTTCCTTGTTGTTGATGTAGCCGCCGCTGTCTGATGCCGCATAGCTGATCAGCCTGTTGGGGCCAAGAGCCTCACGCATTTCCTTTACCAGGGTGGTGAAGTTCTTGGTGTCTGACGGGCTGGCGCCATTGCCCTCTGCCGCGTAAGTGGGATACTCCCAGTCGAGGTCTATACCGTCCAGGTTGTACTCGTCGCAAAAGCGGACGCACTCGTCGCAGAAAAGCTTGCGCTTATCCGGATCTTTTGCCATTTCAGAGAAGCCGTCGGCGTTCTTGCCCCAACCGCCTATCATGAGGAGAAGCTTGAGCTCGGGATAATCCTTCTTGTAAGCTGCGAGCCTCTTCATGTACTCAGGTCCGGGAGACTTGACCACCAGGCCGCCGTCTCCTGTCTTGGGGTTCTGGAAGCGGGCGTGACCTATGTTGATGTGGGTAAAGCACTTAACATCGTCAAGCGTAGGGAACTCAGACTCCTTGGTGTACTCTGTGAAGTATACGGCAACAACAGGGGTTTTTCCAAGACGCGCGAGGCGTTCCGCATCATCTCCTGTGGGTTCTGGCGTAGTGTTATCTTCCTTCTCTTCTTTCTGAGTATTATCAGACGGAGGCGGAGGAACGACGACGTCCGGATCCTTGGGGGAACAGCCCCCAAGGATCATCAGAGTCGTCAGAATAAATAATATGCGCTTCATATTACTCTGCCACGCAACGTACGGAGCCGGCGCGGGACTTGCCCGCCTCGGACAGGCCGTGTTTGTTGTTGGGAGAACGCACGTTTACGTAGTAGCCCGTAACTCCGTCCGCAGACGCATATGCGGTCCAGTAGACGGCACGGTCGTAAGTGTGGGTCAAAGTTCCGGGGCCGTAGTCGTCGCGGTAACCTGCAAGAGGGAATACCGCAACCGGATTTCCGAGGGTGAATGAGCGGTTGTCTACGCTCTCAGACCAGCCAGCCTGGGTGGTGAGGTCGCTGCTGTGGAACGGCTGGGTAGAAACCCTGGCGGGTACGCGGTATCCGGGAGGGCAGGGATCGTAAATGGTCTTCTCCATATCGGTCCACAGGCTGCTGTCTATCTCGTTGAGCCAGTCGCCGTTCTGTGAGTGTCCCAGAACGGTAGGATTCTCGATGGACTCCTGCAGGGAGATAAGGCTTTCGGTGCCTCCTCCGGCGCCGGGAGTCTGCGTGACTTCCATTCCCGCTACCGTGGCATTGTCACCTATGCCAGGCTCTGCAGGGCCCGGGAACGGGTCTTTGCGTCCCCACTGATAGGTGAGGCCGAAGGACTCGACGGGGGCGGGAGCGTCCGCCGTGGCGGCAACCAGGGCGCCGAGGTTACGGTCCATCATCTTTGAGGAATAGATGCCGTAATCGTTGGTGACGATTCCCGTCTGAGGTACCCAGATGTGCCAGCTCCACAGTATCTTGCCGTCTGCGTCGCGAGCGGCCACAACAGCGTTACCGGGATGCAGTGTTGCAGGCATGTGGATAATCATGTAGTCCTCTGCATAAGTTACGGACTCTACCACGCTGCCGGCGATTACTTCCTCTGCGTTGTTCCAGGTTTCCCACAGTACGGCTGCATCTTCAACTCCGTCAAGGAAGTCTGTGGGGTTGTTGCCCTTCACGGCTTTGAACTTGTACTTTCCGGTAGCGCTGACGATGTAGCAGTTTGCGGTTGCATCCGTGTCAAGGCTAAGGATGTCGGCTGAGAACGGGTCGTCGTAGTCTTCAAGATCTGCGCTTATGTCGCCAAGGTCGATAACCTTACCGCGCTGGATCTCAATGGGATCGTCGTTCTTGTAAATCTTTACGTATGAGCCGTTCTTGATGAACTTGATGCTGAAACCGTGTGAAAGGATGGTCCCGTCGGGCATGAAGACCGAGTTGTTTGCTCCGGCCTTGCCGCTCATCTCAAGAATGGGAGCGCCAAGGTACTGGGAGAAGTTCTTGTCTTTGTCTGTAACCAGGACCTGCAGGAATTCGTAACCTATGCGCTCTTTCCTTGCGCCCTTAATCTCGAAGGCGTCGTATTTATCTGACAGAGAGAAGGTTATGGCTCCCAGGACATCCTCAAAGTTAAAGGTGTCACCGTTGTTGCAGGCCGCCAGCAGCTGGGTGTTGGTGTTGTTGAACTTGCTGTACCAGAAGCAGTGGGGGAGGTTGTCAACGGCTTCTGCCGGCCATGAAGCGTACAGGTTGCTAGTGCATTCCTCGTTCTCGTAGGGGATGATTTCTATTGTCTTGGTTGCCTTGCGGCCGTCGGA
>JAGCCD010000022.1 GCA_017651785.1 Bacteroidales bacterium | reverse complement strand
TTCCGCCTGGACGGCGTCGCCGCTCACTTGGAATACGGTGGGATTGGGGCCGCCGTCGTATTCCTGCAGGTCATAAATGTGCCATCCGGTGCGAATGGTGCCGGTGGCGGTAATCTCATAGACGTTCTTCTTTACCTTCCTGGATTCGACCGACCATTTTACGGGCTGGCGGATCTGTGCGAACGTGGGCGCGCACAGACACAGGAGGGCTGCAAAAACGAACAGTTTCTTAAACATTCCTTATTCGCTGATTAGTTCACCTATTTTCTCTACAAAGTGGGCGGGCTCGCCGAAGGCCATCATCTTGATCTTGCCCTCGGGGTCGATGAGGTAGAAGCCCGGATAGCCCTGGACGGCATACTTGCTGTCTACGGCGTCAGACCTGGAGTTGTATACCTGCACCCAGTCCATTTCGTATTTCTTGATGCCGTTGAGCCAGGCCTGCTCGGAATCTCCGCAGTCTACGCTCACAACGGTAAGCTTGTCCTTGTACCTGTGGGCGATTTCCTTCACGTTGGGAAGACCCTCCACGCACCAGCCGCACCAGGTGCCCCAGAAATCAAGCATCACATAGCCTCCGCGGTGCTCGGAAAGGGTAAAGGTCTCTCCGGTGGAAGTCTTGAGGCTGAAGTCGGGAGCCTCGGCGCCCTCGTAGATGTTTTTCGCAGAGGCCTGCCGTATGGCTTCGCCGTCAATCAACTGTGCCCTCTCTTCGATAAGGTATCCAAGTTTGCCCTTCTTAACCTTGTCGGAGATGATTTCGTCGGCTTCATAAAAATATTCGGCGTTGGTGAGTTCGCGTGCAATGTAGGCGCACACGTCGCTTTCGGGATTCTTGCGGATGAAGTCGATGGCAAGGTCGTTCCATTCTTTGCCGATCTCCCTTTCCGTTGCGCTGTATGCAGCCATGTCAAAGTCGGGATCTTCTTCTGTGGGAATGCTTGCACGGAGGTCGTGGAGCTTGGCCAGATTGCCCTTTACCGTTTCGTGGAAAGCTCCCCAGTCTTTGTAGAACTTGGATCCGGTCACGGTGTAATCCGTCATAGTTCCGTTAATGACGCAGTACTCATCGGGGACTATGTACATTGTTATGTAGTCGATGAAGTGGTCCTTGTCTACTATCATCAGGATCTGCGGCTTGGTGGAGGCAGGATCGAAATGGAAGTTTCCGTTGTCCAGCAATACGGAGTCCATCACCATCTCGTCCGCTTCGTTGTTGCAGACGAACAGCAACTTTCCGGAGTCGATGCCGCTGATGTTTCCGCTGAACATGTGTTTGGGGGCGCAGGAGGCCAGTGCGGCCACTGCAGCCATTATAAGTATAAGCTTTTTCATAACAATGATTTCAATTCATTCAGAAGGTCGGGTTCGGAAGGGCGGGGCGCATTTACGGTAGCAATCTTGCCGTCTGCAGTTATGAGCAGGAAGCGGGGGATGGCATGGACGAAATACTTGCCGGAAATGCTCTTCTGACCGTCTTCGGTAGCAAGGAACTGAGGCCAGGTGGAGCCCACTTCCTCGAGCTTGGCGGTCCAGTCGGAACGCACGCTGTCTGTGGAGATGCTTATGCAGCAGATCTCGGGATTCTTGCCAAGAGACTCCACGAATGCCGCAAGATGGGGGATTTCCTCGCAGCAGGGGCCGCACCAGGACGCCCAGAGGTCGATGTACAGGGGTTTTCCGGCAAAGTCTGAGAGATGATGGATATTACCGTCGATGTCCTCGAATTCGATGTCGGGGGCGTCTGCTCCGGGATGAAGCAGGAGTGCGTTGTTGCAGAGTTCATCAACCTGGTCAAGATAGTCTTCATTCTGAACAACGCCGGAGAAATAATCGTACCCCTCCTGGAGGCCGTTGGTATTGCCTGCGCCCACAAGGGAAGAGATCATCTGGGTCATGGCCCATTCTTTCTGCGCAGGATTTACGGAGCAGCTGGCTGCGGCCTTGAGGGCATCGGTTATGTTGATGCGCTTGACAAGGTAGGAGACATTGGTGAGAACTCCTTCCAGGGAGGAACGGAAATCATCGTCGGATACCTTTTTCTTTCCGGCAACGTATGCGCCGAAGTCGGGGTCGTCCTGGAAGGAACCGGCCGCTTCTGCCGCGAAGAACGGGAAATAGTAGGAATACATTTCTTCCTTTCCGTCAATCTCGTCGTTGTAGTATTTCACGAACGGCTTGTTGGAAATCGTCCCGAGTTCCTTGCGGAGCGGAGCGTAAATATTCTGAATGGTACTTTTGAAATCCTTGAACGTAGTCACGTCAGCTATCTCCTTGAATACGTCCACATCCCAGTAATGGGCCATGAACGCATTCTCCGCGGCACCTTCCCCGTCAAAGTGGAAATTGGTCTCCACGCCTTCCTGGGTGATGTCGAATTCGGCGTTGTAGGTCTTACCCTGTTCCAGGCAGACGCGGAACATGAACTTGTCTGCGAACAGGGGGGCGTCGAGAAGGTCCTTGTCGAACTGGATGGTGTCGCAGAAGGTTCCGTCCTCGTTTACCTTTAAGGGAATCTCCTTGAAACTGCCGTCCTCCTGGGGCAGGAAGAACTCTACGAACTCATTGTTGTAGCCGATGAAGCGGCCCTGGAAAACGGTTGGTCCGCCGTTCTGCGGTGCCTGGGTGCAGGCGGCCAGAGCGGCCGCCACGCCCAGAACTGTAAATATCTTCTTCATCGATTAGTCTTCTTCTGCAGTAGCGTCTACAATGGGGATTGACAGGCCTTCCACGCCGAGGAACATTACGAACTCGCCGGAGGAAGACATAATTGCTCCGGTGAGGGTGTATGTGCCGTCGGCCTGTTTCTCGAGCATGAGGGAGTCGAAAGCGTCGCCGATCAGGTAATCGCCGAAGGAGTACATAATATATGTGCCCATTGGCATTTCGAATCCGGGGAACAGCTCTACAATGGCTCCGGGAACTATGGTACCTGCAGAGAAAGGCTCTACGGCCTCTTCGCCTTCATCGGGCTCTACGGGAGTGCTGTAGGAACCGCTGAGGTCGATGTCCTCCGAGAAGTCTACGTACTCGGTATTGAATTCGTAGTTGGTGATTGCGGGATCGTCGGGATCGCCGGAGAAGATCATCAGGGTGAAGTTGGCGGTGCCGTTCTGGTATTGGTCGCCATTCCAGTAGCAGGTTGCGCCTATGATGGTGGCGGCCACGTCAATGTGGTCGGAAGCGCCGGGATATGTTGCGCCTTCGGTGTTGATGGAGATTTCGCCGATGTAGACGTACTTATAGTCCTTGCCGCCGGCGTCCTTCATGTCGAACTTGACGAGAGGCAGGTTGCTTTCGCCGTCGGTGGAAACAAGGATTGTTCCTTCTACCAGAGGAATCTCTTCTCCGGTTGCGGCCGATCTGTAGAACGTTCCGGTCACATAAGGTTCTTCATCGTCCAGCGCGAATACGGTGCCGGGCATATAAGTGTTCTTTCTGGCGTAAAGGGTGGTGGGATAGACGTCCTGACCCTTTGTGTAGGTTCCGGGAGTGAGCTCCACTTCCTCGGCGGACAGGAACAATTCCGTGTAGATCCAGGCGGAGATGTGGTTGCCGTCTTCGTCTTCGAGCTCAAGGTAGCCCTGGCCTCCGTCATAGCCTTCTACGGGCTTGAGGAACTGGTAGAGCATGGTTCCGGCATAGTCGAGTCCGCAAGCGCTTGCTACGATGTATCCGGGGTAGGGGCTTCCTGCTTTCTGGGATACTGAGATGCTGGCTGACGCCGTGCCCGCAGTGACTGTGAGTGAGCAGTCGCGAGGGGCGTTGACGGTGTTGGCCGCAGCGGTGAGGGTGAGCTCATTGCCGCTCTTGCTTACGGTGAGCCAGTCGGGGTTTCCGCTTACCGAGTAGTCGGCCACGTTTGTGGTTACGGCCACGCGGAAGGTGCCGCCCTCTCCCTCAAATGCCACGGTGGCGGGGGATACGGATACTTCGTCCTTGGTCTCGGGACCGGGGGTGGGTCCGTCGGGATTCTCCGGTTTGCAGGCCACAAAGGCCGCTGCGGCAGCGAGGGCTGCCAGGATGATCATTTTTTTCATTTTGCAAATATTATAAGATTAATTTGATTTTGCATATTCGGGGTGCCATACCAGCACTGTGGGAGGATATTTCAGGTAGAGACAGTCCTCGGTGAATGTGTAGGATTCCGCTCCTACGGTGTG
>JAGCCD010000021.1 GCA_017651785.1 Bacteroidales bacterium | reverse complement strand
TTCATGATTCCCCAATACACCGCGGCATCAATCGTGAGCCAGAACAAGATGCTGTGCTGGCCCGCATCGTGCGACTCCGTTCCCTCGTCCAACGGACAGGAAGACCACGTGAGCATGGGTTCCAATTCGGCAACAAAGCTGATGAGGGTGGTAGATAATGTGGAGACGGTGCTTGCCATAGAGCTGTTCAACGCCGCCCAGGCGCTGGAATTCCGCCGTCCGCTGCATACCTCTCCCGTGCTTGAGAGCGTGGTAACCGGCCTGCGCAAGACCGTGCCCTTCGTAGAAGAAGACACATATATGAGTCCGCTGATTCACAATGCGATAGACTACATCCACAATACCCTGCCGCCGGTAGAATGAAACTGCTTTTCAAGAACATAGGAACGCTCTGCGGCGTGGTCCCGGAAGGTGTTCTGCGCAAGCAGGGCGCGCAAATGGACGATGCCGGCCTCGTGCCGGACGCCTGGCTCCTGGCTGATGACGGCTCCATTGCCGCCTTCGGGAGCGGAGGCCCTTTGCCCGAGGCATCAGAAGTTGTTGACTGTCAGGGCGGTATGCTCATACCCGCCTGGTGCGACAGCCACACGCACATCGTTTATTCCGGCAGCCGCGACGGTGAGTTCCTGGACAAAATAAACGGCCTCTCGTACGAGGAAATAGCTGCCCGCGGCGGCGGCATCCTCAACTCGGCGGACCGGCTTCACGAGGCGTCAGAGGACGAACTGTTACGGGAGTCGATGGTGAGGGTGCGGGAAATGACCGCCCAGGGTACCGGCGCCATAGAGATAAAGAGCGGCTACGGACTCAACCCCGCGGACGAGCTTAAGATGCTGCGGGTGATAGACCGCATCAAAAAAAGCACTCCGGCGCTTGTGCGGAGCACTTTCCTTGGCGCGCACGCCGTTGGCCGGGGATACACTCACGCTTCCTATGTCGATGCCGTTTGCTCGATGATGCCCCAGGCCGCAGAGCTGGCCGACTTTGTGGATGTATTCTGCGAGAAAGGGTTCTTCACGGTGGATGACGCCGCCCGCATCATGGAGGCCGGTGCGCGCTGCGGCCTGCGGCCCAAGATTCACGCCAACCAGCTCGCCGTGAGCGGAGGCGTTCAGGTGGGAGTTGCCCACGGTGCGCTGTCGGTAGACCACCTGGAGAACGCCGGAGCGGAGGAGATTGAAGCATTAAGGGGCTCTGACACAATGGCTACAATGCTGCCCGGCTCGTCATTCTTCCTCCGTATGCCCTACGGCAAAGCCCGCGAATTTGTGGACGCCGGCCTTGGAGTGGCATTGGCGTCGGACTACAATCCGGGGTCGTCGCCTTCCGGAGACATGCGCTTCATAATGGCTCTGGGCTGCATCCAGATGCGCCTCACCCCCGAACGCGCTTTTAATGCATGCACCCTAAACAGCGCCTATGCTATGGGAGTGAGCGACGTAACCGGCTCCGTCACAGTGGGCAAGCGTGCAGACCTTATCCTCACCCACCCCGGTTGGACGCTGGTTAAACTGGCATATCTTCATCATTCACCCTATATCAGGCAGGTTTATCTTGCCGGCACGCCAACAATATGATTATCGACGGAAAAGCGATAGCCGCAGACCTCTACGAGCAGATGCGGCAGGAAATTGATTCCCTGGAAGTCAAATACGGCCGCCGCCCCGGGCTGTGGGCGGTGATTGTGGGAGAGGACCCGGCAAGCCAGGTCTATGTGCGGAACAAAGAAAACGCCGCAAAGAAGGTGGGGCTGGCCGGGGAGGTGCTCCGACTGCCTGCAGAAACCACTCAGGAAGAGCTTCTTGCGCTTCTGGACCGGCTTAACGCAGATCCGGCGGTAGACGGTATTCTGCTGCAGCTTCCCCTTCCCGCGCACATAGACAAAGACACCGCTATTGCCGCCATCGCCCCGGATAAGGACGTAGACGGCTACGCAGGAATGAAGCAGGGCCTGACCGCCCGTGCAGGCTGCATTGCCCCTTGCACCCCCCGCGCCTGCATTCAGCTCATCAAGTCTACAGGGGTGCCGATTGAAGGGAAGCACGCCCTGGTTGTTGGCCGCGGCGAGCTTGTGGGCAAGCCAGTGGCTGCGCTACTGCTTAACGAGAACGCCACCGTCACCATCGCCCACTCCCGCACCCGGAACCTGAAGGATCTGGCTCTTACCGCCGACATCATTGTGGCCGCCGTGGGCAAGGCCGCCGTTGTGACCGGCGATATGGTGAAGCCCGGCGCCGTAGTGATAGACGTGGGCATCAACCGCGGCGCAGACGGCAAACTGGTTGGCGACGTGGAGTTTGAGGCCGCCTCGGCCCGTGCCGGCTACATCACCCCCGTCCCCGGAGGCGTGGGCCCCATGACCATAGCGATGCTTATCAGGAATACGCTCGACTGCTATCTTCTGCACGTGAAGTGCAGAAGATAGCAGTCAGATGCAATCGCTTAAGATATCCGGTTATTCTGAAAAAACGGGAATGGCGGGGAAGGTCTCCCTGCCGTTTGGGGAAGGTCACCGTACTATTTGGGGAAGGTCCAATTTCAAGTCCTAGACCGTCCCCACTCTTTATGGCACCCAAAGCACTGGAAGGCATTT
>JAGCCD010000161.1 GCA_017651785.1 Bacteroidales bacterium | reverse complement strand
GCAAATGGTGGAAGTGGTGCCTGGGCAGCGGCATGCACCTGCGCGACGGCGACGGCAACCTGATCATGTGCAATATGGAACGTCTGAAATGAAAAAGAACGTCATAAAATACGTACTGTCCTTCGTACTTGCCGCGGTGCTGGTATTCTTTGCCTTCCGCAGCGTAAACTGGACGGAATTCTGGAACGGCCTCAAGGAGACCCGGTGGGGATACATCGTCCTGTTCCTGATATTCTCCGTGCTGGCGCTCGTGTTCAGGGAAGAGAGGTGGCGCTCCATCATCAAGCCCATTGACCCGGAGGTTCAGCGCCTGCGCGTATGGGACTCAATAAACGTCGGCAACCTGGTGAACGTGGTGCTCCCCGGCGCCGGAGAGTTTGTGCGCTGCGGATACGTTTCCGGCAAGAACATGAGCTACGACAAGGCTCTCGGCACCATAGTATGCGAGCGCGTGTGCGACTTTGTGGCGGTGTTCCTGATGTTCGCCGGCGCGCTTGCGGCAGGATGGGGCAAGTGGGGCAGCTTCTTCGTGGAGCAGATATGGTCTCCGGCAGCGGGGCGGATGAGTTTCTCCCTGTGGTGGATAGTCGGCGGCGTCCTGCTGGTGCTGGCGGCATTCTTCTGGGCCGTGTTCCACTGGCAGCATTCAAACAAGTTCTGCGGCAAGGTTGCAGGCGTCCTGAAGGGATTCGGCGCCGGATTCGCGGCACTCGGCAAGATGGAGAACAAGTGGCTGTTCCTGCTTCAGACCGTTGCCATCTGGGTGATGTATGTCCTTATGAGCTGGGCTGTACTCAAGGCGCTGCCGGCGGTAGCGCATCTTAATATGGCCGACGCACTGTTCATATCGGCGGTGGGGAACATAGCCTCAGTGGTCCCTGTTCCTGGCGGAATTGGTGCCTATCATTATATGATCGCCCTCACGCTGCAGGCGCTGTACGGTGCCTCTTGGGATATGGGTATCCTCTACGCAACGATGTGCCACGAGATTCACGCCCTGCTCATAATAGTGCTGGGACTTATTTCTTATGTGGGTATTACGACCCGCAGGAAGCAGGCTTAGTTAAAGAGGCGGATTGCGCCAAACACCCCGTAAGAAGCCAGAAGCATTATAACTCCTGCCAGAAGTACCCCCAGAAGCACGTAGAGCACGCTTTTCTTGAAATCCATATTGAGTATGCTCGCCGCAAGCGTGCCCGTCCAGGCACCGGTGCCGGGCAGCGGAATTCCCACGAAAAGCAGCAGCGCCACGTAAAGCCCGGCGCCGGCCTTGGCCTCAAGCTTGCGGCCGCCCTTCTCTCCTTTCTCCAGGCACCAGGTGAAGAACTTGCCTATGACCTTCTTGTCCTTGCCCCACTCCAGGATCTTGCGGGCGAAAAGGAAAATGAACGGCACGGGAATCATGTTTCCTATGACGGCGATGATGCAGGAAGGCAGTATAGGCAGCTGAAAACCCACGGCGTAGGGAATTGCAACCCTGAGCTCAATGAGGGGCACCATGGATATCAGAAAGACTATGAGGTACTTTTTGAACACGGCGCAAAGATAAGGAAAAAATTACTATCTTTGCAGTCCCGCAACGGTTCCGTAGCTCAGCTGGATAGAGCAGCAGCCTTCTAAGCTGCGGGTCGCGCGTTCGAGTCGCGCCGGAATCACGCTTCCAAGCCACCTGAAAGGGTGGCTTATTCTTTTATTATTCCTATCTTTACGCTTGATATGAAAAGTATAGTGATAATTGCGATGCTTATGTCCCTGTTTGGAGGCGGAAAGCCAGCCGGAGAGTTCAAGTATTACGAATACAGGTGCACCTCTATGAGGGAATATCCGCGTGAGTATTACAAGCTTGAGCGGACAGAGGAGAACGGGGTCACGCTGTCCTGGGCAAAAAGGAATTCAGACATTACGGTGCTGCGCGTCAGCGACGAGGCCGCAGGCAAAGTGGACGCCATGGTAGACGAATACAAGCTCCAGAATCTCAAGAACTTATATCAACCGCCTTTCCGTGTCCTGGACGGTTTTCAGTGGAGCCTTTACATCCGCTACGACAAAGGCGGCATAAGCAGCGGCGGAGACAACGCCTGGCCCGGCGACCCTCAGAAAGAAGGCATCAAAGCCATAAACGCCTACCTCGACACCCTCATAGAGGCGTCCGGGGAAGAGGATATCATTGAGGTAAAAAGCTACTGGAGCAACTGATCCAGCCTTCCCAGCGCTTCAAGGAAATAATAATCGGCATAAGACAGCGATACGTCTATTTCGCTGCCGGACGGAAGGTTGCCCACCGAGTGCATCAGCAGGAAGGGTGACCCGTCGGGCGCAAGGTATGCCGGAGAGGCAAGGGTGCGGACGATGGTTTCCGCCATCCTGCGGCAGCGGCGGGCGAGGCTGCGGTCCGGCGTGATGGTGCAGAGTTCGGCGAAGGCCGAGGCCATTATGGCGGCGGCCGAAGCATCGCGAAGGGCAGCCGGAGCGGCAGGGTCGTCAAAGTCCCAGAAGGGCACGCCGTCTGAGGGCAGGCGGCCGAGCAGATATACCGCAATCTT
>JAGCCD010000020.1 GCA_017651785.1 Bacteroidales bacterium | reverse complement strand
CACGACTATGAACTGGCGCCCGATTCCCATATCGCAGACCTCAATGTGCAGCTGCGTATGATACCCGCTGCCGGCGGCGAACCGGAGGTGCTGCTGGATTTCTTCGGCGGGCAGGGAAGCCTGAACGTGAATTCCTGGAGCCCGGACAGCAAGCAGTTCGCGTATGTGAGCTACAGGCTCTCGGAGGAGCTGACCGCCCCGGCGCGCGAAATGGCCGTGCAGCTCTACTCCTTGCGCACTTTGCTTGGAACACCCGAACTCTTTGCCCGCAACCACCCCTATGTCCTGGGCCGGTTGAAACAGATGGGTTATACCTCCGTTGAGGCCGCCAGCTACGAGGACGGACTGTTCTCTGGCCTGACCCCGGAAGCTTTCCGGCAGACCGTGGAGGCTGCCGGGCTCAAGATCCTGTCGTCGCACGCCACCCGTCCGCTCGATGACCGTGAGCTTGCCTCAGGTGACTTTGCGGCAGCCCTTTCTTGGTGGGACAGCTGCATTGCCGCTCACAAGGCCGCAGGCATCCCGTATCTGGTGATGTCGTGGTCGCAGCCGCTCAGGACAAAGGCTCAGATGAGCACTATGGCTGCATACCTCGACGCAGTGGGCGCCAAGTGCCGCCAGGCCGGAATCCGCTTCGGCTATCATTGCCACAGTCACGAACTGCAGCAGGCAGACGGCACAACGATGCTGGACGTATTTGCAACGCAGACCAGGCCGGAGAACGTATTCATCCAGCTCGATGTGTATTGGGCGGTAATGGCAGGCGCCAGCCCGGTGGAGTATATGCTCAAGTATCCCGGAAGGTACGAGCTCGTGCACATCAAAGACAAGTACGAGATTGGCCAGAGCGGAATGGTGGGCTTTGACGCCATCTTCCGTGCCTTCCCCCGCGCCGGCACCAGGGCGTTCGTGGTAGAGATGGAGCAGGCGTCCACTCCCAACATCCTCAAAGGACTCAGGGAGAGCGCGTTGTATCTGCGTAACGCCGCTTATTAAGAGTTCTTTACCGAGCGCAGCAGGTACAGGATGGGGAAGATCTCCAGTCGTCCCACCAGCATCTCTATCATCCCGGAGGCTTTGAGAACCGTTGGGAAGGCGGCGTAGTTTGACATCGAGCCCACGGCACCGAATCCCGGACCCACGTTGCCCAGACAGGCGATGGAGGCGGTAACTCCGGTGGTGAAGTCCAGTCCGAAGGCGATGTTCACGGCGGCAAAGATCACCACGATGAGCAGGTAGCAGAAGATGTAGCCGTAGGCGTCCATCACCTGGTCGTCGGACCTTATGCGTCCGTCCACACGAACGAAGAAGATGCCGTTTGGCGACACGGTGAGCTTTACCTTGCGGTGGATGCCTTTGGCGGCGAGTATGGCGCGGTCTATCTTGATGCCGCCGGAGGTGGAGCCGGAACAGCCACAGATGAGCGAGCAGACAATGAGCACCGACATACTGAGCGGCGGCCACAGGGTGGTGTCCTGCGTGGCGAAGCCCGTAGTTGTGGAAATCGATGCCACCTGGAACGATGCGTCCCTTATCGCACTGCCCAGGGAAGTGTAGCTCCCGCTTGCCATAAGGTCGACGGTAACCACCACGATAGCCAGAAGCACCAGGGCAACGAAGACCTTCACCGTTTCCGACTTCCAGATGTATTTGGGACGGCCCCGCAGGAACGCGAGGAAGAGTATGCCGAAGTGGATGCCGGCTGCGAGCATCGCCACGGTGAGCACTATTTCCGCCGCCGGGTTGGCGTAGAAGGCGATGCTGGTGTTGCGGGTGCAGAATCCGCAGGTGCTGCAGGCAGACATTGCGTTGGTGGCGGAGTCGAACCATCCCATTCCGGTGAGCTTGAGGGCGCCGAAGGTTACGACCGTGAGCGCTATGTACGTGAGCAGCATCCGGTTGGCGAAGCTGGCGTTACGTTCCCCGGAGAAGGGCTCCCTTGCCACATTGGAGATTTCTGCGGCGGAGAGGGTCGACTTGTCCTGCCCCACGGTAATCATTGAGAACAGGGTCACTATTCCCACGCCGCCCACCCAGGCGGTGGAGATGCGCCAGAACTGGAGGCCGCGGGGGAGCGCCTCTATGTCGTTGAGGATTGAGGCTCCGGTGGTGGTGAAGCCCGAGATGCTCTCGAAGATGGCGTTGATGGGTGTGAATTCCCGGCCGTAGAACAGAAACGGCAGCATCCCGAAGAGGCACGCCAGGATCCAGGCTCCCACTACGATGCTGTTTCCCTCGCGGAACGACATCTTGTGGCCGCCCTTGCGCACGAAAATCAAGGGGTATGCGCCCACCGTGCCGGTGAGCAAGGCCGAGAATAACAGAGGCATGCGGCTCTCGTCTCCCGGCGTAAACAATGCTATGATACCCGATACTGTCATAAGTGCCGCTACGAGCAGCAGTGAAACACCAGTGTACCAGGCTATGATCTTCCAGTTCATAACGCTGTGGTTTTGATGACGCAAAAATATGCGCCCCGGTGCCATTTATCAATACGAAAATTTTTATATTTGCATTGATTATATCAATCGAAGGTTATGACTCTTCAGCAACTGCGTTATATCGTGGCAATAGACGAGTACGGGCACTTCGGCAAGGCGGCCGAGGCCTGCGGACTCACCCAGTCCACTCTGAGCCTGATGGTTAAGAAGATGGAGGAGGAGCTTGACGTGCGCCTTTTCAACCGTGACGCGCATCCGGTGGAGCCCACTGCAATAGGCCGCAAAGTGATAGACCAGGCAAAGGTGGTGCTGTACAATGTGGAGCAGATAAAGCAGATGACGCGCTCGGAAAAGGATATCCTGTCCGGTCCTCTCAAGGTAGCGCTCATCTCTACTGTGGCTCCCGTTCTGGTCCCCGGTCTCTTTAAATACATAGGGGAGAAGTACCCGTCCATAGGCCTTCAGACCGAGGAAATGCTCACCGGCACCATAATGGACAAGCTCCGCAAAGCAGAGGTGGATATGGGCATTGTTGCGGGACCGGTGTCTGCCCCCGGGCTGCTGGAGATTCCGCTGTACCACGAGCGTTTCTACGCCTACGTGTCGCCGGACAATCCGGTCTTTATGAGAGAAAACATCAAGTCCCGGGAGCTGCTGGGTCAGCCTATCTGGATTATCAAGGAAGGCCTGAGGCTGCTTGACCCGGCAGAACTGGGCGGCGAGCGTTTCACCTACGAGCGCTTCTTTGAGGGCGGCCGAGTGGGCATCGTGATTCAGGTAGTGAACGAGAACGGCGGCATAACGATAGTGCCCGAAACGCATACGGGCTTCATCCTGTACAGCCAGCAGAAGTGCCTCCGCCCCATAGTGGATCCCGTTCCGTCCCGCACCATTTCACTGGTGCTGAGGGCAGACTACATCCACGAGGCCAAGATGAACGCCGTTGTAGATGCCATTAAGCGCATCATCCCCGGCACTATGCTGGATAACGTAATCCGTAAGGGAAAACTGACCTTAT
>JAGCCD010000160.1 GCA_017651785.1 Bacteroidales bacterium | reverse complement strand
TATTGCCCAAGCTTGGGAAGCCGTACGAAAGACTCTCTACACTTGCAAACCTGTACGAGAATATGCTCCACGGCAGAATGGCTCCGGCAGACCTGTGCGGCTGTATAGGCAAGCTGCTTGCGGCAGAGCAGAACCAGCTCGTGGCGGCCGGAGCGCTCGGGTATCTGCGCGACGTGTGGAGGCATGAGCCTGAGGCCGCGGAGAAGGTGCTGCTGGATGTCTCCCGGAATGGTAAATTGCCGGCAGGAGTAAGGCTCACTGCATTCAGAAGCCTGATCCGTGTGGCGGCTGACGAAGAAACGGTCTCCGGCCTGTATGAAGTCTGGAAGTCCATGAAACCCTGGCCGGGACTCACCTTGAATGACGACGACTACACCACCCTCGCCTGCGAGCTGGCGGTGCGCCGGCCGGAGGATTTCTCCCAGATAGGCGAGGTGCAGAGAGAGCGTATCTCAAATGCCGACAAGAAGGCCAGGTTCGATTTCGTGTTCCCCTCCGCCAGCCCGACGCAGGCCGCGCGCGACTCCGTATTCGCATCGCTCCTGGAGCCGGAGAACCGCATCACGGAGCCCTGGGCTCAGGAAAGCCTGAGGCTGCTGAACCATCCGCTGCGGCAAAAAGAGGCTCTGCAATATATCGTACCCGCACTTGATGAGATGCAGGAAATACAGCGTACCGGGGACATCTTCTTCCCTAAGAACTGGGTATCTGCTGTTCTTGGCGGTCACTCGGGCCCGGAGGCAGCATCGCTGGTGCGCGGCTGGCTCGCCGCACATCCGGACTACCCTCCTCTGCTGCTGAACAAGATTCTGCAGGCGGCAGATCCGTTGCTCAGAGAGTAGCATCCTTTAGGACAGCATAGCGGAAATCTGTGACATTTTGTCACGAAAAGGGCATTGGTCCGGGGTTTGCCCGCATTCAAAATGTGTCCGCAAGGGCACACAGAATGTCAAACTATTAAAATTGTTGAATTATGTTACCTGTAAGAAGAACTCAAAGCTGGTTGCCCGACATCTTCAACGATTTCTTAGACAACAGCTGGATGGAAAGGACCAATTACACCGCCCCGGCCATCAATGTAATTGAAAACGAAAAAGAATATGAGGTTGAGCTTGCCGCTCCCGGACTCACCAAAGACGATTTCAAGATCCACGTAGACACGGAGAACAATCTCCAGATCGTAATGGAGAAGAAGTCGGAGAACAAGGAAAAGAATCACGGCAGGTATCTGCGCAGGGAGTTCTCCTACGAGAAGTTCCAGCAGACTCTCCTTCTGCCGGACGACGCCCAGGCAGACAAGATTGAGGCGAAGATGGAGCACGGTGTGCTGAACATCCTCATTCCAAAGTTTACCAGGGAAGAGGTCAAGAAAGAAATCAAACAGATTGATATCAAGTAACCGACGTGATATCAACTAAAAAACCCGAGGCGCGAACCTCGGGTTTTTCATATTCTAGAACGGAAGATCGTCTTCTCCTGCGGGGGCGGGATCGATATTGGTTGCAACCTCCGAGCGGCGCTGGTAGCTGGTTACGCCTGGCTGAGGAGTGGCGCCGGCGGGAGCGCCGAAGCCCTGGGAGGGCACCGAAGGGGCCTGATAGCCGCTGCGGTAGCCGCCCTGCGAGGCGGGCTGGTAGCCGCCAGTCTGGGCTCCCTGATATCCGCCCTGTGCGGCGGGAGCAGCGGGGGCGGCGGGTGCGTAGCCGTCCTGAGGGACCTCGCCGTCGCGGCGGCCGAGGAGCTGGACGTTGTCTGCGACTATTTCTGTCATGAACTTCTTCTGGCCCTGCTGGTCTGTATATGAGCGGGTGCGGATATGGCCTTCCACATAGACCTGGCTGCCTTTGCGGATATAGCGCTCCGCAAGGTCTGCAAGCTGGCGCCACAGCACGAGGTTGTGCCATTCCGTGTTTTCGCGCAGCTCGCCGCTGCGGTCGCGGTAGCGGTCTGTGGTGGCGAGGGTGAAAGTGGCCACCTTGGTACTTTGGCCAGCCTGTGCTGAGCCCTGGTCGAGGTAACGGATCTCGGGATCTCTTCCAACGTTACCGATAAGCATTACTTTGTTGAGTGAAGGCATAATAACAATAATTTTAGTGTAGTTTAAGTTTAATCTCCGCCTTTGCGGAATCCCCCAAATGTACGTATTTTTTCGGAATAGTGGAAAACTTTTTTTATTTTTGCCTTCCGATTATATCCGGACAAAACCAATGTACGAACTGCTGGATAAGATTGATTCACCACAGGATATCCGCCGCCTTTCCATGGATGAGCTGGATCGCCTCTGCTCCGAGCTGCGTTCATATATCATAGAATGCTGCGCAGAGAATCCCGGACACCTCGCCTCGAGCCTGGGTGCTGTAGAACTCATAGTAGCATACCATTACGTATACAACAGTCCGGAGGACAAGATAGTCTTTGACGTAGGCCACCAGGCATACGCACACAAGATCCTCACCGGCCGCAGGGAGCAGTTCCGCAGCAACCGCAAGGCCGGCGGCCTGAGCGGCTTCCCACTCCGCTCGGAGAGTCCTTTCGACGCCTTCGGCGCCGGGCACTCCTCCACGTCGGTCTCGGCCGCCCTCGGAATGGCAGAGGCCTCCCGCCTGCAGGGCCTTGGGCATAAGGTCGTCGCCCTAATAGGAGACGGCGCCCTCACCGGCGGCCTGGCCTTCGAGGGTCTGAACAACGCCGGCTCCGGAAATGCCGACCTTCTTGTCATCCTGAACGACAACAACCAGTCCATAGACAACAACCTCGGCGCCGTACACAACAACCTCCTCAAGCTCACCTCGAGCGTACGCTACAACCGCCTCAAAGACAAGGTGTGGAGGCGTCTTGGCCCCGGCAGGCTCCGCGCCGCCATCCAGCGCTGGACACGCAACCTCAAGTCCAACGCCGTGAGAGACTCGGGCGGAGACCTCTTCGAAGCCCTGGGCTTCAGGTACTTCGGGCCCATAGACGGCAACGACATAAGAACAGTGGTTTCCACGCTCACCAAGCTCCGCGCCATCGGCGGACCCCGCGTGCTGCACTGCTACACCGTAAAGGGCAAGGGCTACGCACCCGCAGAGCAGGACCCCGTTACCTGGCACGCTCCGGGCAGGTTCAATCCGGCTACGGGCGAGCGCATCAAGACCAATTACGCCGCGGCACGCTATCAGGACGTATTCGGCGGCACCCTCTGCGAGCTGGCGGAGGCAGATCAGCGCGTAGTTGGCATCACGCCCGCAATGGCAACGGGCTCGGGAATGACTTGCTTTGCAAAGAAGTTCCCGGACAGGTTCTACGACGTGGGCATAGAGGAAGAGCACGCGGCCACCTTCTCCGCCGGCCTTGCCGCCGGAGGCCTCAGGCCTTTCTGCTGCATCTACTCCTCCTTCGCCCAGAGGGCATACGACCAGATAATCCACGACATCGCCCTTCAGGAGCTCCCCGTGGTGCTTTGCTTCGACAGGGCGGGCCTTGTGGGAGAAGACGGTGCCACGCATCAGGGCGCGTTCGACATTGCCGCCATGCGCAGCATCCCCGGCACAGTGGTAAGCGCCCCGCGCAACGAGCTTGAGATGCGCAACCTTATGTTCACGGCCCTGCATCAGGATAAAGGTCCATTTATAATAAGGTATCCGCGCGGGACGGCGGAAGGTCTTGACTGGGAGCATGCGCCAATGGAAGAAGTTCCCATGGGCAAGGCGGTTACGCTTGCGGAGGGCACTGACGTGGCAATTATCGCCACCGGCCCCGTGTCGAACCGCGCGCTGGAGGCGGCGGCACAGTTCCCCGGCAAGGTGGGAGTGTACCACTTCCCCTTCGTCAAGCCGCTTGATACAGAGGCGCTGGAGCGGATTGCTTCGAGATACGACAAGCTAATTACCGCGGAGGACGGTTGCCTGGAGGGCGGCCTCTTCGGCGCAGTGAGCGAATTCGTCACGGCCCGCGGAAAAGCGGTTAAAATCATCCCCGCCGGCATTCCGGACAAGTTCATGCGACACGACACCCAGAAGGCCCAGCGGGCGGCCTGCAACCTGGACGCCGAAGGACTGCAAAAAATCTTGCAAAAGTTTTTGCAGATTCCAAAATAATGTCTATCTTTGCACTCCCTTTTTAAGGGCATTGACATACTGCCGATGTAGCTCAGATGGCCAGAGCGTGTGATTTGTAATCTCAAGGTCGTGGGTTCGATTCCCTCCATCGGCTCATCGCAGTCAACAACGGGCAAGTACCAGAGTGGCCAAATGGGGCAGACTGTAAATCTGCTGGCGCACGCCTACGGTGGTTCGAATCCATCCTTGCCCACGAAGCGGAAGAGAGACTTCCATAAAGCGGGGTTCGTATAACGGCTATTATGTCAGCCTTCCAAGCTGAAGATGGGAGTTCGATTCTCCTACCCCGCTCCAAGTTTGCCGATGTAGCTCAGGGGTAGAGCGCATCCTTGGTAAGGATGAGGTCATGAGTTCAAATCCCATCATCGGCTCAGAGCCGGAGAAATC
>JAGCCD010000159.1 GCA_017651785.1 Bacteroidales bacterium | reverse complement strand
GATAGAGCGTTTTGTGGCTCATTTCCACACTCCCGGCGCCGTGAAGGAACGTTTCCTTTCAATCTGGAGCATACTTCTGCCGCTTTACTTCAATTTCCGTGAAACGCTCCGTTCAAAGGGTCTCGCCTACGAGGGCATGATTTACCGCGACCTTGCCGAGCGCCTTAAGGACGAGAGCGTAGCGGACATAATGCAGGACCGTTTTCCCTGGAGCAGCCGCTTTGTCTTTGTGGGCCTCAATGCCCTGAGTGAGTGCGAGAAAACGCTCCTGCGCCGAATGCGTTCGGCGGGCCTTGCCGAGTTCTGCTGGGACTGGCGCTCGGAGCAAATAAGGGACCCGGCAAACAAGTCGTCGTTCTTCCTCTCGGAGTTTACCTCGGAATTTCCCTCCGCATTCACGCCCGATCCGGACGGCCTTCCGCAGACAGAATTCAACCTTCTGAGCGTCCCCGGAGGCATTGCCCAGGCAAAGCAGCTGCCCCAGATCCTGGCCCGCTGCACGGACAGGCCGGGCATAGAAACAGCGGTGGTGCTGCCGGACGAGAAGCTTCTCATACCCGTGCTGGGTTCCATCCCGGCGCACGTAGACAAGCTCAACGTCACGATGGGCTATCCCATAAGCGGCAGTCAGACAGGCACCCTCCTCAGTGACCTGGCCGCCCTTCAGCTGCACCTGCGCCGCAAAGGAGACGACTGGCTGTTCTATCACCGGCCGGTGTGGACATTGCTCTCCAATACGGTTGTGCGCAGCGTACTCTCTCCCGAGAGCCTGGAGCTTCTGGACGCAATCCGCCGTAACCGCAGATACTACATATCTCGCGTGGAGCTTGCCTCAGACCCTGTGCTGGATACCATATTCAGGCCGGTGGTAAAGGAGAACGTTGCCGATGCCGCCCAGACAAAAGACATCCTGCAGTGGCTTCAGGACGTTCTGGCCGCCGTGGCCGTGAGGCTCAAGGAGCTTCCGGATATGCAGATGGAACTGGACTTCGCGATGGTATGCCACCAGACTCTCCGCGGCCTGCTCAAGTACGGGCTGCCGCTTCTGCCGGCCACCGTGTTCCGCCTTGTGAACCAGATGCTTGCGGGCGCCACCGTGCCCTTTGAGGGCGAGCCCCTTGAGGGTATGCAGATAATGGGCCCGCTGGAGCTGAGGGCGCTTGATTTCGATAACGTAATTATCCTGAGTTTCAACGAGGGCGTATTCCCGCGCCGTTCCGTAAGCGGCTCTTTCATTCCGCCCGAGCTGCGCAAGGGCTTCGGCCTGCCAACGTATGAGTATCAGGACGCCGTATGGGCATATTACTTCTATCGCTCCATCCAGAGGGCGAGCAAAGTCTGGATGGTATACGACTCACGCACGGAAGGCCTTTCGAGCGGCGAGCCCAGCCGCTACCTGCGCCAGCTCCAGATGCACTTCGGGGTTAAAGTGAATTGCTTCGAGGCCCTTACGCCCCTTGGAAGGGTGCCGCAGCCAGACGGGATTGCAAAGACGCAGGAGCAGATAGACAGGCTCCGGCAGGCCAACCTCTCCGCCAGCGCCATCAAAGACTACATCACCTGCCCCGTGAAGCTCTATTACGCCAAAGTTGAGGGGCTCAAGGCAGAAAAGGAAGTGCTGGATTCGCTGGACGCCGGAATGCTCGGAACCGTGCTTCACAAGAGTATGGAGAGCCTTTATCCACCCGGAAGCCTTCTTACGGCCCCTTTCCTGCAGGCAATCATCAAAGACAAGGCCCGCATACGCGCCCTGGTAGAGGAGCAGATACGCCAGCAGCTTGGCACCATAGAGGTGAGCGGCCGCAACCTTGTCTTTGCCGATGTGATCTGCAGTTATGTACAGGCCATTCTGGAGGCGGACCTGCAGCAGGCAGAAGCCGGCGGCGGCATCCGCATATTGGGCTCGGAGAAGTTCGAGTCAATGGACATTGGCGGCTTCCGCTTCGTTGGCTTTATAGACCGCCTGGACAGCCCCGCCTCCGGCCTGCTGCGTGTGGTGGACTACAAAACGGGCCGGGTTACGCCGGAAGACCTCAATTTCGACTCCAAGGGCAACATACCCTTGATAGGCCTGCAACTGTATCTGTACAAGCGGCTTGTGCAGCACTCGGGCAGCAAGGAAAGCATATCGGGCGCCATCTATCAGCCCGGTTCCCTGATAGGCGGCAAAGGAGTGTGGGAGCATGGACTGAGCGAAGAATTCTGCTCGCGTCTTGACTCGGCACTGGACCGCATCCTCTCGGAAATATCCGACGTCTCCCTTCCCTGGAAGCGGACGACAGACACTGGAAAATGCAGTATGTGTGACTTCAGGGCCATTTGCGGAAGATGAAGATTATAAAGGCAAGTGCGGGGTCGGGCAAGACCTACAAACTCTCGCACACATACATAGACTACCTGCTGGACAAACGGCAGGAAGATCCCTATGCCTACCGGCACATCCTCGCCGTAACCTTCACCAACAAGGCGACGGCGGAGATGAAGGAAAGGATCCTCGGCGACCTCGCAAAGGCGGCACAGACCAATGACGACGCCAAACGCTACCTTCTTGCCATCCTGCACGATTACGGTGCCTTTGGCGTAAGCACCATAGACCGTTTCTTCCAGCAGACCCTGCGCGCTTTCGCCAGGGAACTGGGGCAGGTGAGTTCCTATCAGGTAGAGCTTGACAAGGCCTCCATAATCTCAGAGGCCATGGACCGTATGCTTGACGGCGTTTCCGCCGATAAGCCAGAGCTTCTTAACTGGCTGAAGCTTAACGCTATGGAGCAGATTCGCACCATAGGCAGGGTAAAGCTGGACGACGGCCTCACGGATATGGGCAAACGCCTCAAGAACGACGAGTTCCGCCGTCTGGCACCCGAAGGGCTTGACCTGTCGAAGGAACGCCTTGACGCCATAAGGAAGAAGTGTACCTCCATCATAAGAAAGTTTGAGGACGCCGCCGCGGCTCTGGGTATCAGGCCCGAAAAACCGGGCTCCCGCATCCCCTGGCCAAAAACCCAGAAAGCTATGTCTGCGCCAGGCGTGGAAGACCTCTTTACAAGCGCTTACTGCGACTATGCAACGGCGTGCCTGGTAAGGAGCCAGCTGTACGGGCTTGGCGTGGCGAGGGAATTCCTCATAGAGTACGACGCCCTGTTGAAGGAGCGCAACGTGCTTCCGCTGGACGAGTCCAACGCGCTGCTGCGCAGCATCATAGACGGCTCCGACACTCCGTTTGTGTACGAGCGTACCGGCACCCGCTACCACCACTACCTTCTGGACGAATTCCAGGATACCTCCCGCATGCAGTGGGACAACTTCCTCCCGCTTCTGCACGACGCAGACGCCTCCGGCCGCAACCTGATAGTAGGCGATGTGAAGCAAAGCATCTACCGCTGGCGCGACTCGGACTGGAACCTGCTGGGCAGCGAGGTGGAAAGGGAATTCCCGCACGCCGAGGTGGAGAATCCCGGGGAAAACTGGCGCAGCGCCCGCACCGTAGTGAAGTTCAACAGCGATTTCTTCGCTCAGGCTGCGAAGGACGTCGGGCTTGAGAAGATGTACTCCAACGTGAGGCAGGAAGCCCGGGCGGACGAACCGCAGGAAGGATTCGTGCGGGTTTCCTTCACCCAGGACCAGATACAGGCCGTGCTGGATTCGGTAGCCGACGTACACTCGCGCGGAGCCCGGTATTCAGACATCGCAGTGCTGGTGCGCGGCAACAGTGACGGCGCCGCAGTGGCCGAGGCTCTCATCGGCGACGGCATTCCCGTCATCTCGGACGATTCGCTCAATCTCAAGAACGCCGTTACGGTCCGCCGCCTGGTGTCGCTGCTCACGTTTTACGACGATCCTTCCAACGCCGTAGGAAGCTATATCGCCAGGTCAATAGGTGTGAACTATCCGCAGAACTGCCACTCGCTGGTAGACTTCTGCGAGCACCTGCTCCGCGAGCTGCGGGACTTCGAGCCCGATACCTTCAACTCCGAAATCCTGTACGGGGGCGCTTTTATGGACCTCCTGCAGGACTGGTCCGGCACCAACGGAAACAACCTCCGTTCCTTCATCAAGAGCTGGCAGGAAAAGGAAGACCTGTACATAGGCTCTCCCGGTAATTCGGATGCCGTGCGCATAATGACCGTCCACAAGTCCAAGGGCCTGGAGTTTCCGCACGTCATCTTCCCGTTTGCGGACAAGGTAAGGATGTACAAG